>CAYGQU010000177.1:0-6512 GCA_964352045.1 uncultured Planctomycetaceae bacterium | reverse complement strand
ATCTTGGTGCATAAGGATGCCAATGGCGAGAAAGCCTACGGTTGGGCACCCGAATTTTTAGCATCGCGGCAAGTACAGGTCGTTGCATCGCTTCCATGTTACCTGGAAGAGAACGTCCGCAAACAACGCGGCCTGTATGCCTACGATGACTCGATTGCTGGCCTCCAGTTGCTCAATGAAGTCGGCTATGGCAAGGATCCTGCGTTGAGTTTGACGCTTGTCTACAACCCAGGCGGGCCTCATTTGCCTCCATCGCAAGAACAGCTTGAAGTAGACTATCGATCTGAGTTACGCGAAAGGTTTGGCATTGAGTTCAACAAGCTCATCGCGATTACGAACATGCCAATCAAGCGCTGGCGTACCGAACTCGAACGGGAAGGCAAACTCGAAGAGTACCTGCAGCTGATTGCCAATGCTTACAATCCTGACACGGTCGAAGGCTTGATGTGCCGACATCAAATTCATACCGATAGCCAGGGTCGCTTGCATGACTGCGATTTTAATTATGCCCTTGAGCTAAGATCACTTGGCAACGAGCATGCTCATCTGTGGGATCTCGATCCAGAGAAGCTGGCGAAACGTCCGATTGCGACGGCCGATCATTGCTTCGGCTGCACCGCAGGGCAGGGGAGTAGCTGCGGCGGGACACTGGCAGACGGTTAGTGGGCCCGAAGCGTATCAATTGCCATTGAAGTCAATAATCAATGAAAATTCATTGCGATTCATAACGGTTCAGTTGATTCGTTCCGCAGAGAAAGTCTTAGATGTCGTTTCTATCTCTACCGAAGGACAAGGACCAGACGGGGCGGGGTCGAACTTTAAGACGGTTTCGTAATTGCGATAGCTCCATTCGGTCTTTGAAGTGGAAAAGACGCGATAGCTTGCTTGTTCGTTGAAGCGTACCATCAGTTTTTCACCCTTTCGTTCGACGGTGTAGATGCCTCCTTTTGGCGTCTTATAGCGACCAACGTAGCGATCCATAACTGCTCTCGGAACCGTGGCTGGTCTATCGATTTTGTCAGGTTTTTCGTCTATGCCAATCGCGGCTCGGAAAAGTTTGGTGGCAAGTTCAGGACTACCACCTTTTTTTGCGTTGGACAGAACTACCACGACGAGATTGTGTTTTCTGCTTACAAACAATGACGCACGATATCCGGCAACCCTTCCTGAATGATATCTCGTTGTCTTATCCGAAGAGAGCTGCCAGCCTAAACACATAGTGTGTTGTTCTCCCTCCAAAGACTGTTGATGAACTTCCCAAGCAAGGTTGATAGCCTTGCCAATACTCCCTTGCGGCGGGTCGAGTACCGCTCTGCCGAATCGTAGTAAATCATTAACGCTACTGAACGCTGCACCAGCTCCTGCAAAAACCGGAAATTGCCAACAGATTGATGGCTCTAGATCAGACCGATGAGGCGGAGCAAGCCGACCTTCTTGCTCTTCATTTAGCTGAACGATCGTATCGCTAAGCCCAAGTGGCTCACTAATCGAGTTATTAAGTAAGCTAGAGAAGTCAGTCTTATTTTTTATCGCAAGCAGCTCTGCTAAGAGACCAGCTCCTAGATTGCTATACTCCCACTGTGTTCGAGGTGGGTGGCGTAGCTCATGGCTGTTGAGGAAATCAAAGAGCATCTCTTGAGAATAGTGCTTGTAAGGATCGAGCCGATTCTTAGTGATCAAGTTGGTCGGCAAGCGTGGCAATACCGAGACGTGTGTCGAAAGGTCACGCAACAAGATTTGCTCATCAGCATGCTTTGGCATTCCAATGCCATCGGGCAAAAGGTCGCCAGCAGGTTGGTCAAGCCGCACCTCTTTCTTAACCACGGCGTCTGCGAGCAATATCCCAGTGAAGACCTTAGTGATCGAACCAATCTGATAGAGCGTGTCACCGTTGGGCTTTTTAGAGTTGTCTTCACTCAGCTGGCCATACCCGGCAACAAATTCTTGGCCATCTTTGTAGATACCAATCGAATAGGCATGGCTTCGTTGGCCTCGCAAGTAAGGGCGGACAAAGCGTTTAGCTTGGCGGTTGAAAGATTCCGCTGCGATTGCAGGCGATTCAAAAGAAAGGCCCAGGCCTGTAAAGACGAGACCTAGCAAAGCAATTACTTTAACGAAGTGGCTCAAATGTTTTTTAGTTTGCTTCATGGGGTGCTGGTTATCTAGAAGTAATAGGGTGCTGCTTTGCTTGGTAAGGTACTAATCCCTAAGTGTGTGATTCTAGGTGGGGTTTTAAGCGATTGCAACTTTCAAGGTTTGTTTGGCTAATCGGTAAGTGCGAGCACACTACCCTACAATTTGACTAACCTAGCCGCGAAATACTTCGACGTCTTTGTGTCGACTAGCCGGTTGCCATGCCCACGCTTGCGTGGGCATGTTTTTAGTTAGTTAGCTTGCCTTCGTGATTCGCATGCTCACCCTACTTCGCGATGTGCGCATGGCACCTGGCCAATAGGTTTCTCTGCCTCTTCAAATAATTGTTCGACACCTCATTCTGAGGAATGGGTTAAGTCCCAAGAGAGAACTTATGGATGTTAAATAATTACAAGCAATCGCGTTTCACCTGGAGTATCGATGAGAACAAGTGCGTGGCTTTTGTCCGTTGTGGCAGTCTTTGGGCTGCTTTTTGAGCTGAATGCTGACGTGATGTCGCAAACGACTCAGGATGAGATAACAGAAGAGGAGTCACGTCCACAGAGGGCGCCAGAGATGCGGCGTGACGGAAGGCCACAGAATGGCCAAGGGCGTATGGGAAGAGGGATGCAGGGTGCCAGAGGGCAGGGCCGTCGAGGTCAAGACGGTCGAGGTCAAGGTCAAGGTCGAGCTGCCCAGGGTCGTCCCAGTCAGGGGGGGCGTGGCGGTCAGGGGCGTTCACCAATGATCGAACTCGGGCAGCAGTTTCCTGAAATCAACGTCTATTCGACTGAGGGAGAAGTCGTCAGTTTGCCGGCTGCCGTGGAAGGGAGCTACACGGTGCTTGTGCGTGGTTGTTTAACCTGCCCTGTCTTCTGGCAGAGCTATCACGAAACCGAAGCGGTTGCACATGACTATTTATCGAGAGGTGTAAAGTTCTATTTCGTTTACGGCTCGTTAGCTCATCCTGAGAATAATAGTTACGTCCAACCCTTCTCGCTCGAAGAACGTCTTATGCACGTTGCCGAGGCGAAGGAGACGATGCAGACAACGATTCCTTGGTTAGCTGACAACATGGATAATGAATTGAAGTCAACGCTTGGTAGCATGCCGAATTCCGAATGCGTTTTGGACCCCGATGGCAAAGTCATCTACACCAATAGTTGGAGTGATTCAGCTGAGCTACGCAAAGCGTTGGAAGAGTATGTGGGTCCTCTTGGCCATCCGCCCACTAAGGTGGCAGACCTCGACTTGCCGACTATCTCTCGTCAAAGACCGACGGATGCAGGCTTGCCCAAGCTCGAATTCTCAGAGAAGTTGGTTCCGGTTAAGACCGTTCCTAAGTTAGGTGAGGAGCCTTTCTATGCGAAGCTTCGCGTCGAGGTCGAGCCGTCGGTAATCGCATCAGGCGAAGGTCAAATCTATGTCGGTTTTCATCTTGATCCGCTCTATCAAACGCACTGGAACAACTTGGCCGAACCGTTGCGGTACGAGATATCAGGACCAGCAGGAGTGACCATCACGGCTGCGAGTGGGCAATCACCCAAGGTCGAGCAAGCAACGGATAAAAGCCCCCGTGAATTCCTTGTGAACATTTCAGGAGCAACGACAGAGACTCGTCTAACGTTAACAGCGTATTACTTTGCATGCAGCGAAGAGCCTGCCTTCTGCACAGCAATGACCCAGGAGTACGAAATTCAAATCGAAGGCGATGCCTTTGCCGGTGGCGTATCAGGCCGTTCGTTTTTCCCTCGAGGCAGAGCAAGCGGACGGAATCAAGGGCGATGAGGTTGAATTAGGCAGTCATGCGTTTGCTTGACACACCGGCTTGTTGATTATCCAAGCCAACCCAACCCGGGTGCCATGTCCACGCTTGCGTGGGCATGTTTTTAGTTAGTTAGCTTGCCTTCGTGATTCGCATGCTCACCCTGCTTCGCGATGTGAGCATGGCACCCGGCCATGTTTCTAATAATGGCCAGAAGAAACAAGCATTGCTCGGGATAGCTTCTAAGCCGCCATGCGCTTAGGCGTCACTTCTGCCTGTTGATCGTCCAAGCCAAGCTTCAGCTTGATTGCTTCGGTTTGATTGGTTGAAAGGGCTTCGAGTTCGCGCGTCTTTTTCTTGATGCGCTTGCTGCGACCGATAGCTAGAAGCGAGTCGAACAGTCGTGGCATAAACCATTTGGCTCGATAGATCAATCCGCCGCGGGGGTCGATCGTCACTTGTTGTTGATTTCGCTTGATAGCGCGGACCGCTTTGCGGGCGACTAGATCGGGCGTGATGCACAACCATTTCGGCGGCGCTTTCGGGGCATTGCCTTCGGTCTCGGGTCTAGCAGCGCCGAACAAACCGGTATCGACAAACCCGGGACAGAGTGCCGTAACGCCGAGTCCGACACGGCCATACTCGGCTCGTAACGATTGACTGAAGCCAACCATTGCGAACTTAGTTGTGCAGTATGCAGTAACACGGGGCATGCCCGAGAGGCCGAGCATGCTACAAACGTTAAGGATATGCGCCTCGGGCCGGGCGAGCATCGCTGGTAGTAATTCTCGGGTAAATTGCAGGTGCGATTCGAGGTTCACTGCCAAAAGGCGGTCCCACTCTTCGGTGGGCATGGTGTGCGTTGCCCCATGGTAGGTAATGCCCGCGTTGTTGATTAACAAATCGACGCCGGCTGATGCGTTGAGCAGCCCATTCGTAACGGCTGAGACTTCTTGTCGATTCGTAACGTCGCAAGTGTAGTCGATGGCTTCAACGCCGAGGGATTCGACATCGCGTCGCACCGACGCCAAGCCAAACGGGTTGTTATCGACGAGCGCTAACGTAACGCCTTGCTTGGCAAGCTCTAATGAAATCGCTCGGCCGATGCCACCAGCGGCACCGGTCACGAGCGCTTTTTTACCGGCTAAATGCTTCATCGCGATTCCTTTGGGGGAATCTCGCTTTAGGCTGCGAGACGAATGCTGGGCTTAGTGCCAGTTACCAATTCATCGGCAGGAATTGTTTTGCTGTGCTGAAAGTGATCTTCACCACGCAGCACGGCAACGCCCCAGTTATCGAGGTGGTACTTACCACCATTGTAGACCGAGCGGTAATACTTCTTGCCTGGGTAAACCGGTACGTTCGTAGGTACAACACGAATGTTAAACGCCAAACGATGGTGGTCGGTTGTGTTTGGAGCCGAGCCATGGATGCACCGTTCGGTGAACAGAATCATCTGGCCAGCACGACAAGGAAGTTCGACTATTTCGTGTTCATTCTCATCGAAATTGAACTTGTAAGCCGCGTTGTAGAATGCTTCTTCACCGCCAAACGAAATCGTACGAATACGATCATGAGTTCCCTTGGCAAAGCGGATGCAGCCATTTTCGGTATGAGCATCGTCAACCGCGATCCAAGCGGTGACTTGGAAGAGATCACTTAGATTGGGTGGGAAGATGGCAGGATCTTTGTAGTCTTCCACCATGAAGGTACTCGCCTGGTGCCATTGAATAGCGGGCGAATGAGGACCTTTGTAGAAGATTTGCGAACGCCAAGCCAACAGGTCGGGGCCAAGCAGTTGAGCGAGACGCTCGGTTACCCCTTCGGAACGCATGTAGTTCCACAGGCGTGGCATTTCAAAGTGACGATCCGGTGGGGTTTCAAAACCGTAGGTCTTTGACTTCGTTCCCTCGATCGCAAGCAAGTCTTTCTTGAAGTCTTGCATTTCTTCGGGCGAGAAGACGGTGATTGGGTCGGTGTACCCACGCTCGTAGAAGTTGGTTAGTTCTTCTTGAGTGAATTGGTATTCAGGAGCAACCTCTGCCCGCGGTGCGATGACCTCGGGCATTTTGAATTCGCAAGGTTGGTCCATGTAAGCGCTGGTAACGCCTGAACCAATGATTTCGCGGAACATGCGAGGGTCCCAGTTCTTAACGATCGACTTCAGGTCGCGCGGCAAGATCGAGCTGGGTAGGCCCAATGCTTGATAACCACGAAGTCCTGCTAACGCTCCACAGATAGTCGCTCGTTGCCACAATGGACGAACCTTAGGGTGCATGTTCATATTTCGATAATCCCTTATCCAAAAATAAATTTTGAGGTAGGCCGAGGCTTGGCTTGCATGCCAAAACCATAAGGAAAACAACCTACGGCATGTATTAAGCGTTGCTATCTAACATCGTGTCGGGATTGGCCGCAAGATGAATACAACCGTCATAACGGGCCTATTTAGGAACTGAAATCGCTATTAGCTGCTAGCGGTGCTATATTTGGCTGTCAAACCTCGGTTTCAATACTTTTATTTTGCCATGACCTCTTTGAATAAATTCCCAAAAATTCTCTTAGCCCTTGCGGCAGTGCTAGCACTTGCGGGGGTTGGTTTGTTGGGCTACCT
>CAYGQU010000176.1:0-6517 GCA_964352045.1 uncultured Planctomycetaceae bacterium | reverse complement strand
TCCATGGCATCTCTAAAATCCAAAACGGTATCGGTGGCATCGAGGCGATGCTAGTCGCCAAGAGTTTACCCTCCTTCCTTGCCTATGGCGTCTACGTTGGCGAAATTGTCGCACCGCTGCTACTATTGATTGGCCTTTTCACTCGGCTCTCAGCCTTTGTGTTTGCCTTCAATATGGCCGTAGCCGTCGGCTTAGCCCACGACACTGACTTTCTTAGCCTGACCGAACATGGTGGCTATGCCCTAGAGCTCCAAGCCCTTTACTTCTTCGGGGCCCTTGCCATTCTGTTGCTCGGCGCGGGGCAATTTTCGTTTGACGCTGCACGAGCTAAACGATCCTTGAGCGAAGAAGAACCTACCTCCTAATCGAAGGGCTTTGGGGTGTTGAAGCGAACGGCTCTGTTGCTGGCGATTTTTCTGGTGGGATACTCGTATTCCCTCATTGCCCAGGTGAGTGATGCCGTTCCGCATGAGAAAGTTCCCCATCGAATCCGTGCCGAGCATCTGCACAACGTGGTGCAAGTTCATCCGAAAGTAATCTCAGGCGCCGTGCCCGAAGGGGAAGCCGCCTTCAAGGAACTTCAGACGCTGGGTATCAAGACGATCATCAGCGTCGATGGTGCGAAGCCCGACGTAGTGATGGCTAAAAAGCATGGCCTTCGTTACGTTCACTTGCCGCACGGTTACGATGGTGTTCCTGACATCCGAGTGCAAGAACTTGCCAAAGCGGTCCTTGATTTAGAGGGGCCGATCTACGTTCATTGCCATCATGGCAAGCACCGTAGCCCGGTTGCCGCGAGTGTCGGCTGCGTTGCAGCAGGATTAATTCCTAAGTCGCTTGGCTTGTCGGTGCTTGAAACCGCTGGCACGAACCCCAACTACCATGGTCTATACCAATCGGCCCGCGATGCAGAGCCCCTCGAAGATACGTTGCTTGATCAGCTCAACGTCGAGTTCTACGAAACGGTCAAAGTCTCCCCAATGGTCGAAGCGATGGCCTCGATCGAGCAAACGCACGACCACCTCAAAGCGATCGCCGCCGCAGGTTGGCGTTCACCCGAAGAGCATCCCGATCTCGATCCAGCCCATGAAGCGTTGCTGATGCGTGAGCACTTTACCGAACTGCTGCGAACCAAAGAAGCACAGCATGAGCCCGAAGCATTTCAGCGACTCTTACGCGAATCGGAAGGGGCTGCCCAATCGCTAGAAGATGCGATTAGAGGTTGGCAGCCAAGTAGAGTGTCAGAGCCACCAGCAGTCATCCAAAATTCTCACACTCACATTAGTGCAAAGTGCATCAGATGCCATCAAGATTTCCGCGACATATCCTCTTAGCGAAAATAGCCCATAGTAAGATTGTCGAGTAGGATAGCGTGGTTCTGTCGGTACCCTTCAGGCTTCTGTAAGTACAAAGCGTTACAGCCGACAGGTTCACCTACCTTTGCTGTCTGCTAGCACTGCTTTCAGCCACCCATCCCTACCTGCGCTGATCTAGCCACGCGACAAGCGATTTAGGTACTCTCCGCCACCGTGTGAACCCTTTCCGCAGACCCGATGCGCCCTCATGTACAAGCTCGTTCTTTGCCTTCGCTACTTACGAACCCGATGGATTGCGCTTGTTTCGATCATTAGCGTTACGCTTGGCGTTGCAACCATGATCGTCGTCAATGCTGTCATGGCGGGCTTTACGTACGAAATGCAGGACCGTATCCATGGCATCCTCAGCGATGTCATCTTCGAGGCACGCAGCCTCGACGGAGCGATCGACGAAAAGCAACACATGGCCGACATCCAAAAGGCAGCCGGCGACCTTATCGAAGGGATGAGCCCCACGGCACATGTCCCCTCGATGCTCGGTTTCACCGTCAACGGCCAACGGATCAACAAACAGATCAACATGATCGGCATCGATCCGAAGACCTATGGAAGCGTGAGCGATTTTGGCCGATATCTTCAACATCCTTCGAATCGTGAAAAACTAGCATTTGAGCTGCGCGATGGAGGGTTCGATCTACTCGATCACCAAACAGAAGATCCTTCGACATTGAAACCACGCACGCAAATGGAACACGCCGGTTGGGAATACCGACGACGTAAAGCGTATTGGGAAAAACGAATGGCTGCCGACACGGCCTCTGCACCTGCCCCGGCTGAAACCAAGACCACCGAGCAGCAATCCAATGCGCAGCTAAATCCTTTCGCAGCAGCGGGTGAAATCGAGCCTGAAGGAAAAACATTCGACCCCATGGTCGAGCAACATCCGGGCATTGTGCTCGGAATCGCCCTAGGTAGCTATCGCAATGCCGAAGGAGAAGATCAGTTCCTCGTCTTACCAGGTGATGATGTCGAAGTGACCTACCCCATGGCAACTACGCCACCGAAGCCGGGTAGCTCGTTCTTTACGGTCGTCGATTTTTACGAAAGCAAAATGAGCGAATACGATGCTTCGTTCGTCTTTGTTCCAATCAAACGCTTGCAAGCGCTTCGCGGCATGATTGACCCGACAACAGGCGTTGCGAATTTCAATGCAATACAAATCCGTTGCAAAGAAGGAGTTGATCCTGCCCTCGTACGCGACCGCATTCAAGCGGCCTTTGATCCGCGCATGTATGTTGTTAGCACATGGCGTGATAAGCAAGGAGCACTTTTAGCAGCCGTCGAAATGGAAACGGCCGTACTGAATGTGTTATTATTCCTTATCATCGCTGTCGCCGGTTTTGGCATCTTAGCGATCTTCTACATGATCGTTGTTGAAAAGACACGCGATATAGGTATCCTCAAAAGCCTTGGCGCAAGCCGTAGCGGTGTGATGGGCATCTTCCTCGGATATGGTTTGACGCTTGGCATCGTGGGTGCTGGGGCTGGTATGGTTGGTGGCCTACTGTTTGTCGATAACATCAATGAAATTGCAGGCGTATTAGGCTGGCTTACCGGACGTCCTGTTTTTGACCCCTCG
Organism: uncultured Planctomycetaceae bacterium; assembly: GCA_964352045.1. GTDB lineage: Bacteria > Planctomycetota > Planctomycetia > Pirellulales > Lacipirellulaceae > CAYGQU01. Next base: position 3,562 of record CAYGQU010000176.1, on the reverse strand, counting down.
GTTTATTACTTCCAACAAATTCCAGCAATCATCAAACCTTTTACGGTGAGCTGGATCGTTATGGGGGCAATGCTAATTGCCGTCTTGGCAAGCGTACTGCCTGCGCTACGGGCATCGCAAATGCATCCCGTTGCTGCTTTACGTTGGGATTAAAGATTTTTTCCGTCCCTCCTGAGTAGAAGCGGAAAAAGATAACGACATAGCGATTTCAAGTTCCCTAAGCAATAGACTCACATAAAGATCAAACATGTCGAACCCCCTATTCGATATCAAAGACAAGCTGGGCGAATCGCATGACTCGAAACCCTTGCTCAGCGCGCGTGCCGTTAAAAAAGCTTACCGCAAAGGGGAGTTAAAGGTGCCCGTGCTACATGGCGTGGACCTTGATGTCTATCCAAGCGAGATGCTCGCCATCGTCGGACAGAGTGGTAGCGGCAAAAGCACGTTGCTGCATTTGCTTGGCACACTCGACCGACCCGATTCGGGTACGATTCACTTTCGCGATCAACGGGTCGATAACCTAGCCCAAGCAGGTTGTGACAAGTTGCGAACGAACGAATTGGGGATGATCTTCCAAGCCTATCACTTGCTGCCTGAGCTGTCGGCAATCGAAAACGTCTTGGCGCCGGCAATGATTCGCCATGGTGTCTATTCCTATTGGATAAAGAAAAAAGAACTGAGAGCTCGGGCTAAAGAATTGCTTGATATCGTGGGGCTCAGCCATCGGATGAAGCACAAGCCGCGTGAGCTGTCGGGCGGGGAAATGCAACGCACGGCCATCGCCCGAGCCCTGATGAACGAACCTCGGCTACTCCTTGCCGACGAACCGACCGGCAACCTCGACCGAGCGACCGGCGAAGGAGTCCTCGAACTACTCCATCGACTCAACCAAGAAAAATGGCTGAACCAAGAGCACACACTGACGGTCGTCATGGTAACCCACGACCAACAAATTGCTGCCAAGGCAGATCGTACCGTTACGCTCGTTGAAGGACTCGTTGAGGGGGAAGCTAGGAATAACTCCGACGCATGCGACAAGCCATCAACAACGCTACGTTTACAAGCGATGTAGCCAGCTTACAAGCTGCGGCTACAGGTATTTTCTTCCTAGTAAATTGCCCTAACAGCCTACGAAGGGGTACTGCCTAACAGCACGCTTTTGGTCTAAAATCTATCGATTCGTAAGCACGCCCAATTCGACCTTATTTAGCCCCTTCCTGCCGACATGTCTGGCCTCGTTTCCATCAATGGCACCCTCGTCCCTTCCGCCGAAGCGACGGTTAGCGTTTTCGATCATGGCCTGCTCTATGGGGACGGCGTCTTTGAAGGGATGCGAATCTACGGCAGTAAAGTCTTTCGTCTCGAGCAACATATCGACAGGCTCTTTGAATCGGCCCAGGCCATCTGCTTAAAGATACCAATCGACCGCAAAGCGGTGATTTCTGCCACCAACGAAGCAGTTGGCGCCAATAAACTACAAGAGGGCTATGTTCGGCTGATCGTCACCCGCGGGGTCGGCACCCTCGGCTTGTCGCCCGATACCTGCAAAGAGCCGCAAGTTATTATCATTGCTGGCACGATTGCTCTGTACCCCGCAGAGTACTACGAAAAAGGCCTCGAAATCATCACTTCAAGCGTGATTCGGAATCACCCAGCAGCACTGAGCCCGCGCATTAAGTCCCTCAACTACCTCAACAACATTATGGCCAAAATCGAAGGCCAACAGGCAGGTTGTGTTGAGGCGCTCATGCTCAATCACAAAGGGGAAGTTGCCGAATGCACGGGGGATAATATCTTCCTTATTAGGCGGGGTGAGCTGTACACCCCTCCGCTCGATGCCGGTATTTTGGGCGGGATTACCCGTGATGTGGTACTCGAACTAGCCGAGTCACAGGGGATCAAAACGCACCAAGTCCCGCTAACTAAACACGATATCTACATTGCCGATGAGTGTTTTCTAACTGGCAGCGCCGCTGAGGTGATCCCCTGCGTAAAGCTCGACAGCCGAGTTATCGGCGATGGCAAACCGGGTCCCATCACTAAACAGCTTGAAAAGTGCTTTGAAAAGGCAGTCCGGGCCTGACCGCCCCAAACGCCTCTCGTTAGACCTTTAGGGGCTTTTAGCCCTCAGGAAGGTCACCTATCTGAACATTAGACTCTCGCTTATGCGATTTTCTGTCAAAAAACAACGTTTTATGCTTGAATGGCGGTTTGGGAAAGAGATAAGATAAGTGCAATGAGTAAGCAGGTTGGAGTAGTCCATTTACCTACCCGCCTTATCTTACACCCCAATTACGTTGGCTATTTGCAAGTACGGGCTTTTCTGATCTGCAAACACTAACTGACTCAGACACACTAAGAGTCAGACAACTAGTTAGTAAGATCAGAAACGTTGAAGCCTCAGACTCAGTACGACAATTTGCTTTAATACCACAATTTATATTACAGCGTGATATTCACCCGGAGAGAGTCTAATGAGACGGATCAACTCGAACTTCTTAGCTTTTACAGCTACCGCTCTGGCATGCTTTGCCACAGCTTTTGTTGCACCTATTGCAACGGCCGCTCCGATCTACGATGAGTTCGGCCCTCTCGATAATGCCACCTTTGGTGGTAGTGGCATTCCCAATGAGGAAGTTGCCGTTTCTACGCAGATTATTGATGGCGATGTGACGATCACCGTCGCAATGAGCGCCACACAGCGATACTCGAATCCGGTCGTTACGAATGATGGTGCCGGTACCTACTTTGCAGGACCAGGTAGCAACTTTGGTGGTAATAACGAAAGCACCACCGAAGGAGCGCTTTGGAACTTTAACTATTACATCAATGTCGAAGGTGCCAACGGTGCTACGCCACAAATCACCGATTATCAATTCGATCTGTACTACGATTTTGACACAACATTCGATAACTCGCTTGCTACGCTTGGAAATATCGACATCACCGCTGCTGTCGCAGCAAGTGCTGCACCTTCAATCACCCTGATTGAAGATTCACAGAACCTGCTCTTTGGTTACTTAACCACAGGGGTACCTGGATTTGTATTCCCTCCCGCCGGTGCCTTTGATGCCAATGCCTTTGGCGAATACAACTTTGCACTTCAAGTCACCAACAATGGTTTCAGTTTGGAAACCGTGGCTATTGATGTCCAAGTTGGTGATTTCGGCACCAACGGCATCCCCGAACCATCAACCGCCATGATGCTTGTTGCACTTAGCGCATTAAGCCTCGTAACGCGTCGAGCCTCGTAACACGTTGCGTTTGATAGATTATTATTCGATATTAAAAGGGTCGTGGAAAATCCACGGCCCTTTTTTTGTTCCTATTCCGCTGCGAGCTGCAGCAAAGAGAGCGACTGAATTACTACTATTCTTGCACTGATTCCTTGCTGGCGACGCGATCATCTCGGCGGCTGCTAAACCGACTGTTTTCGACCTGCTCAAATTCTGCCAAGTGCTCGGTCGCCAAGTCGATGCGGTCTCGATCTTGGGTGGAAAGGATCCAAGTGATAAGATGTTCGGCCCGTAGACTTGGTTCACCATCAATTGGTCCTGAATAG
>CAYGQU010000175.1:727-6531 GCA_964352045.1 uncultured Planctomycetaceae bacterium | reverse complement strand
TTGTTTGGGAATGCTAAGAGTAGCTGCGATCGCGGCATCGACAACTCCCGCTGCCATTTCATCGTTTGCCGCGAAAACGGTTGTCGGCTTTGCTGCCCACTCGAGTACATGTTCGTTGGCATAGCGAAATGCTGTTTCGTAACTGTAGTCAAGATGAATTACATCATCTTTGGAAGGGGTTCTGCCAGCTTCTGCTAAAACTTGTTGATAAGCCTTTAAGCGATCGATGGTGTCCAGGTTTGTCGCTTGTCCTCCGATGAACAAGATACGATCGCTTGCGTTATGTTTCATGATGTGCCGCATCATCGCATCAGCGCCCATTTGTTGATCGATAGCTACGGTATCGTGTTTAATACCCGGTACATCGCCATCAAGAATAACCAAGGGGATCACCGTCTTTTCTAATGACGATCGGATTTTGGAATTCATTTCTGACACCATAACAATAATGCCATCGGCCAAACTAGCCGAACCTACCGTGGCGAGGACATCTTGCCCATCATCGTCTGCCGTTACCGACGAAACCATCATGTGATAACCAAGCTCGCGTGCTTTAAGGTTGGCACCACGAATCACTTCAGAATAGAACTCACCGTGTAAATCAGGGAGAACCAAGGCAAGGATATTGCTTTTCTGCAACATAAGTCCACGTGCAAAAACATTGGGTCTGTAGCCAAGTTCCTCGATTGCCTCTTCGACCCGCTTCTTGGTTTCAAGATTGACGATGTTCTTCTGATTAAGCACTCTTGAGACAGTACTGATCGATACCTTTGCTTTTTTGGCAACGTCTTCAATCGAGGCGGGCATAATTACTCAATAAATTAAGAGAGACAGCGTGGACAAGTCGCGAAATTTTCTGCACGACCCTAAAGCTCTATTTTTGATGGTTTCCGGTAATGGAACTCTGTTGAGCAATTTAGGAGCCTAAAGAGAAATAGTCAACGCAAATCGCTTGTTTCCCTACGGTACTGATAGTAAGAGTCCTGGGCGATGGTTGGGGAAACCAACTTGAATTCCTTTGAAAAAGGTACCTGAGAATCCCCGCCGACGCCGATCCGGAATAAGCCAGGCTCAAGAACTAACTCAGCTTGGTTGTTGTAGTAGGCAAGTTGCTGGGCATTGAGAGAAAATTCAAGTACGGTCGATTCCCCTGCTTCGAGTTTAATCCGGCGAAAAGCTTTTAACTCGCGCACAGGCCGAACTAAGCTGGCGGTGACATCTTGAATATAAAGCTGAGCGACTTCTTCTCCCGTTCTATTACCTGTATTCGTTAGGCGTACTCTTACGCCCAAAGTCTGCCCCGCAGCAATTTCGTCGGTCGTTATTTCTAAATCACTATACTCAAACGTCGTATAGCTAAGCCCGTATCCAAAAGGAAAAAGAGGAAAAGGATCAACGTCTAAGTAATGCGATCGGTACTTTTGCTCTTCAGGAAAATCAACCAAGCCTGATCCGATCAGTGCTCTTGTTCCAGCCAAAGCAGGACGACCTGTGTTAGGATGATTGTAGTAGAGGGGTGCTTGTCCAACATGCTTTGGAAAAGTCACTGGAAGTTTGCCAGAAGGCGAATCGATCCCAAGCAGCAGATCGGCAATCGCCGGTCCTCCCATCGTGCCCGGATGCCAGGCATAGAGTGCTGCTTCACAAAATTCAAGTTCATCGCCAATCGTTAAGGGGCGACCCGCCAATACGACTATAACGATAGGTGTTTTCGTTTTGGCAACCGCTTTGATTAAAGCACTTTGAGCGCCTGGTAAATTAATGTCAGCACGACACCTTGCCTCGCCACTTAGCTTCCAACCTTCGCCAACGCAAACGATTGCGACATCCGAATCCTTTGCAACAGCGACAGCTTCAGCAAAACCAGCCGGATTGGTATCAATGTCAGAATCGAGGGCAGGAACCACGGTTGTCATGATTTTGGGGTTTGATTTCAAGGCTTCTGCCAAAGTGATTGCTTCGCTTACACGACCATCCAGCATCCAACAGCCAAGTTGATCTCGGCTCGCATGGCTTAAGGGGCCTATGAGTGCGATTTTATTTTTTTCCTTGGCTGTTAAAGGCAATAGATTTCCTTCGTTTTTTAAGAGGACGATGCTTTTACGAGATAACTCTCGGGCAATTTCTTGGCTAGGTTCGGAAAGAAGGATCGTCGTGCTGCTTAAATCCTTCTTGGATAGATATTGCTTTGAATCGCCTCGATCGTTTGATTCTGCTATTTTTTTTGAAGCATTTTCTGGGGCGATTGCGACCGTGAATTTAACTCTTAACACTCGTGCCACGGCTTCGTCGAGAGTTTTGTTGCTGAGTTGACCTGATTCCAATAATTCTTTGATGTGTAAGCGAAAAGAATCGGTTGCCATCTCCATATCAACGCCTGCCGAAAGTGCGCGTTGCGCTGCTTCAGCTTTATCAGCTGCAAAGCCATGGTCAATCATTTCAATAACCGATCCCCAATCGCTAACAACCAACCCTCCAAAGCCCCATCTTTCTTTAAGAACATTACGAATGAGCTCCTTATGTCCCGTAGCAGGCGCTCCATTCACGCTGCTAAATCCTGTCATGAAAGTTAGGCAATTAGCGCCAACCGCAGCATGAAAAGGAGCAAGAAAAACATTGTGCAGTTCGCTTACGGCAACCTGAGCTCGATTATAGTCACGTCCTCCTTCGGAAAGCCCATAAGCTGCAAAGTGCTTTGCACAAGCGGCTATGCCATCAAAGTGAACCGTTCCGTCAGCCGAAATAGATTGCCCTTGAAATCCATTGACCATTGCTTGGGCGATCGCCGATCCCAAGACGGGATCTTCTCCGACCGATTCGGCTATTCGGCCCCAGCGAGCATCTCGGCTAATGTCGATCATTGGCGCGAAGGTCCAATTGATGCCGACCGTCTTAGCTTCTTGGGCTGCAATTGAGGCTGCTTCACGAACAAGATCAGCATCCCAACTTGCTGCTTGACCGATCGGTATTGGGAAAATAGTACGGAAACCATGGATTACATCCCTCGGTACTAGCAAGGGTAAGCCTAGTCGTGATTCCTCCTGGGCAACACGTTGCGCTTCGATAATTTGCTCTACACTCCCGGTGTAAAACAAGGAGCCGATGCGACCAGCCTTCAAATCCAAAGCAACTTTGTCAGGTAATTCTTTACCAAAAGAAGCAATTTGACAAAGCTGCCCAATTTTCTCATCAAGTGTCATTACCTTAAGAACACGCTCGATTCTCTCTTCGATTGAACCGTTGAGTAGATCTAGTTTAAGACGTGTTATTTCAATTTCTTGGCTAACCAACTCATCATCAGTTGCTTCTTCTAAACTTGTCACATTTGGATTAAAAATCTCAGGGTTTTGCGAGTGTACCTGAAACTGCCATGCAGAAAGGACAATAAAAACCAGAGAGGAAAGACGTGCCAAAGTGGCAAATAAGGTGCGTGAAAAAATAGAATTATTGTAGGAATGCATTACAAACATCCGGAATTGAGAAAAGAAACACTCTCTTATCTAAACCTATGAAGCCCAGCTATGCAAGCGCTTTCATTAAGGTTTTAGATACAATTATTTCAACAACAGGGCGTAGCACAAATCAGAAATCGGTTGATTTCTTACCTAGTCCCAATGCATGTATCCTGATCACACGATGTTTTTTTCATGCGAACAGCTTGGCCAGGATAGCCACATTGTGTTGAAGCGAAGGTTAACCATCCGGAGATTCAGATCCCTCAACGGCTGCTTTTCTCAGCAAGAAATTACGGCAATTTTATATCGACAGGCACCGGTTCTTATTGCAAGTTTCTGCTACGTGATTTAGATAACGGCGACAACGCTGCCAAGAGAAGCAACAACGTCGATGGTTCGGGAACTGACGCACTGGTTGAATTGCTTAAAGTGGTCGCACCATAGTTGGCTACCCAGTTGTCGTACTGTATTGAGCCGATGACAACGCCAGTTGGGTCGTTCAGTAATGTCCCCGCTGGTTGACCAACGTTATCTCGCCAGACAGTGTAGTCGGCGGCATCGACAAAGCCGTCGTCGTTATAGTCGCCTGTTAAGACGATATCCAGGGTGACGGTGTTTGCCGTGTAATCGACTATCCAAGCTAATTCGCTAGAAAGTCCAGGAAGTGTCTCCGTATCGAAGACCCCTGTGAGACCATTGACTGCTGTGATGATGTCGAAGGTGTCGCCTGCGCTGGGTGAGTAGCCAGCCAATAACGAGACTTCAAGTTCGCCATTGAGGACAACCGGGTCGGCGGCAGTAATAAGATGAAGGGCGTCATGCTCGCCGTCACCGAGTTCAATCTCGATGACGTTCGTGTCGCCCAAGAGAATGAAATGATCGCGTAGTGTTAACGTACCAGTCTCTTCTGGGGTATCGCCTGGCGTAATCAATCCATGGCTTTCCAAAATTGTATTGCTAATGCCAGCTGCGCGTATTGCGCTCGCATTGCTTATTTCACCACTACCGGCCAACGTCCCAGTCGATAAGAAATTGTGATGACCTTCCAGAATAAAGGTTGAGCCTCCACCCCCACTTGTAATAAATCCTCCAAAGAAACCACCTGCGGAGAATTGACTACCTACACCAGAAACAATCGTTCCTGTATTAGTAAAATCACCATTAGAGTAGCCACTTCCGGCTGTGAATTTGAGGCCATCGCCAACGATAAAGGTACCTGAATTCGTGTTAAATAGATCCGATTGAAGATCCCCAGGGCTGCTATTGCCCACGCCACTTAATTGGCCAAACACTGGATCGGTGTTGGTAACATCTTTGAAAATATCGGTATTTGTATCTAATCCACGGAATTCGAGAACGCCTGCATTACTGACTACGTCGCTATCAAAACTGACCGTGTCAATAAGATTTAGAATCCCGCCATCGGTCCCGCGGATAGTGCCGGTGTTTGAGACAATGTTACTTACGGTACCACTGATCCGTTCGACGATGCTGTTGGCACCAAGAGCTTCGATCGTACCATTTGAGTTATCCACACCTCCCGCGAGTTCAACACGACCACCATTCTGAGCCCGGATCACTCCATTGTTAACAATACTAAAGGCGTTTACTTTCAACACATCACTCGGCATGTTCGCTGCGATGGTACCTGCAGCACCAAGGATAAAATTCATCGTATTCCGACCTACGTCGCCGGTCCCTTGAATCGTTTGATCTTCGATCGTCAGGGTCTGTGTACCAGAAACGTCATTGATTCCTGCCGCAGCTCCTGAAAGAGTGACCGTACCACCGCCAGTTAAAGTTGCCCCGCCAACGGCTACTTCCAAGTCCGTTTGATTGCCAGTCGAGTTAATCGTGATCGAACCGGTGTTGTTAACAGTTCCCGTGATACGCGTATCAGTGTTGTTTTCAGCGATGAAGGTGCCGTTGAAGGTTAAATCTTCAAGTTCGGCGTTGTTATTAGCAAGATTGCGAACAACGCCAGTCCCAACCGACTGGAGAACACCGCCTACGATACGAGCTTCGCTAATGAGCTGAACTTCTGAATCAGCCAGCGCTTCAATCACCCCGCCCGTGTTCACAAAGTCACCTACGCCGGCGTCTCTTAGTTCGATAATGCCACCGCCGGAGGCTCGAATCGTGCCGGCATTCGTGAAGAAATCTAAAGCATCAAGCCTAAGGGTTCCTGCATTGACATTAGCATGGATTAGGTTGCCCGATTGATTGTCAATGTCTATCGTGTTTTGACCAATGTTGCCTTCCCCTTGAATCGTTTGATCTTCGATCGTCAGCAACTGTGTACCAGAAACGTCATTGATTCCTGCCGCAGCTCCTGAAAGAGTGACCGTA
>CAYGQU010000175.1:0-627 GCA_964352045.1 uncultured Planctomycetaceae bacterium | reverse complement strand
CGCCAACGGCTACTTCCAAGTCCGTTTGATTGCCAGTCGAGTTAATCGTGATCGAGCCGGTGTTGTTCACGATGTCAATGATTCGAAAATCAGTGTTGTTCAATGATGTTATTGATCCAGCGTTGGTAACTGATGTGGGTACACCACCGACAAGGTCGAAATTAAGATTCTGATTTATTGTTAAGATCCCATTGGACGTTACGGTGAGAGATTCCAACGTGACACTACTATTCACAATGGTTGGAGAAGGGCTACCTACGATAGCCTCATCGGTTGCACCGTTGGGAATAAGCCCTGTATCCCAGTTGTTCGCTGTGAACCAAAAGTCATCTGCTTCGGATCCATCCCAAATGGTTTGTGCAAGGCAGGTGAGAGGTAAGATGGCTAAGAGTGAAGCGAATACAAAGTAAGCGAAGAGATTCTTCATTTATGGTGAGTCCTTAAATATTCGAGCTTGTAGAAGAGAAGTTAACTTTTGAAAACTTGCCAAAAACAGTTTCCGTAAATCGAATCTAGTGGGGCTTTTTACCACGTGCAGACCTGCAAATCCACTGTTTTTTACCCTGCATCCCTATATTGTGATTTGATATGTGAATGATTGTTTCGACGATAAGTTGTTTCATTGCT
>CAYGQU010000174.1:0-6540 GCA_964352045.1 uncultured Planctomycetaceae bacterium | reverse complement strand
TCGTAAGCACTTTGCTTTCAGCCAATGTGCATGAGCATTTTCTGTATCAATGGAAATCGCTCGATCCAAGTCAGCCAAGCTCTTTGTGCAGAAAGCATGACCACGCATTTCAGCTCGCAAGGCGAAAGCTTGAGAATCGAGTGTTTGCAACACAAGGTGCGAAACATTACCGGCAACCGGTGCATTCGTCTTTTTCGTGAGCATGGTAAGTCCCTTTTCAGGTACGCTTACCGCAAGTAGTTCACCAGTCGAGGGATCAATCACCTCTACCGTTTCAAAAGCTTCTAGGCTGAGGGTTTCGATCAACCCATCGACACTTGAAAGGGTAGCGAGTGTGACTCGGACAACTTGGATCGTATCATTTGAAACGAGTGTTTCAACGCTTGCAAAAGGCTCGATCTCATACTGAAGAACTTCGGTGCCTTCGGATGAGCTACTTTCTAAAGCATGTCGTGAAGCAGGTTCGCCCCATTCACTAAGTAATTCATCGAGTGTCGTAACACCTGCTTGCACACCGTGGAACTTGGCTTGCTCCTTGTCGGTTTGTGGCGATCTGATCTTCCGATTAGGTAGCGATGCCAAACGATCTTCTTGGTCCGTAACGGTAGCAACGGGTGGATCGGCTAGCTCGGGTTCAAATTCGGCAACTTGGGAAATTGGTTCCAACAGCGGGACACTTGCTCGCCGGGACTCTTTATCCGTAGCTCGGCGTGTTGCCACAAGTACGGAATCAAGTTCTGTTTGATCACTTGCAACGGCAAACGCTTTTGTCGATAGCTCGACCGCAGTTGCGGATGTATTCAAGGTTGTTGAACCAAACAGACCGATTCCTAGCCCAAGCGTCGTGTTAAGCCAGATATGAGATACTTTGGTCGCCATTGTTTTCCCTCCCTGATTCGAGCGGGCGGGCCTATCGTGGCATCCTTGCCAACGACTTATAGAGGGCTCGCTAAAGTGTTTTCACACTACCGCTGTGCACCGCGCAGACTCGACTTATAGGTTTACGATATACAGGTGCATTCTCAAACATCGGTAGTGGCTTGCCCAAAAGGCCAGTAACAATCGGTAAAAATTACGCAAAAGGGCGAGGTGACATACGTCACCCCGCCCATGTGAATAGGTACGGGTCTCCTACTTGCCCCTTAAGAAAGTAGATTCTCAGGACTTTTGCCTATGGTTTCTTGGCCTATGGTTTTCGGCGAGTCATGCTGGTCGTCGCATATGCTAGCAACGCTAACAATGCGGTCGTCGGTTCGGGAACCGCAACCGAGACCGAAGCTCCATCACCAACAAGGACCGGAATGCCAGTAAAGATTTGTTGATTTAATAAGAGGTAGTCGTTGAGATCGACATCGCCATCGAGGTCGGCATCTCCCTGAATAACAGAGGCACCGCTCGTGATACCCACGTTGGAAATCCAAATGTTCAGGTCATCACCATTAACGATGCCATCACCACTGAAGTCAGCACCAAAAGCAAGCGATTCGACAATCTCAAGCCGAATTTCGTCTTGGACCGTATCGTAAATAACATCCCAGTAAAGATTGCCATCAAGCTCAGGTAGATCGAGTTCCGTAAAGAGGCTTTCTTCGCTCAGTTCACCGCCAGCTGTTAACAGTGTGGTCGACATTCCTGCTTCCAAAGAAGAGCTAGAGAGTGCCGAAAATGAAGAGGAAGAAGAGGATGACGAGCTGGAAAATGCAGTAGCTGGAATTGTGGTTAATAAGGAACCATTCACTTTCAAATCTCCTGCAACGACAATCGCTGCTGAGGAAGTGAAAAAGTCCGTATAGAACGAGACCTCACCACTAGGGGCAAGTGTTAAATCACTCAAAAAGTTTGCCACCGTTTGGTTGGGTCCAAGGGCAATGATCCCTTCGTTCACGACATCATCTGCAAAGGTAACCGTAGTGCTGTCACCCGAGACAAGGATCACGCCGGGAAGAATCAGTTGATGATTAAAGACATCGGGGTTAGGCACCGTAGCGGGATCATCAATAGGCGTGTCGGTTGCTGAATCATAATCCATCGAGCCATTGAGCACGCGTCCTACAACGGTGTTATTACCACCTGTGAACGCCATGACGCCGGTGTTGTAGAGGCCACTCTTAAAGTTAAGCGTTCCCCCCGTGCCAGTTATCGTACCAATTACGGTTTCAGCAACCTGGGTTCCAACCCCGGTGATAGGGGTACCTGCAACATAGAGGTTCGAGTCATCAAACAGAGCGTAACGACCGTTATGGAAGGCATCCCCTTTGGAAACAGCATCCAGTGGATTAATTGTTTCAGCATTACCAAACTCTAATTCACCACCTGCCTCGACCCGAATCGAGCCTAGGTTGGCTTGAAAAAACGTTGCATCAGCAGCATCAACAATCCCATCGCCATCTAAGTCGGTTTGTAGACCAAAAGCGGGATTGGTTAATCCGATCGTCTCATCAAATTCACTGTATCCATCGCTGGCAGGTGTGCGACTTGTGGTTGAAATGATTTTCAGCCTTTCTCCTGCTCCCACAACGATGCTACCAAGCGAGCCGTTATAGAAAGAACCGGAAGTGATGTTTCCGTTGCCCCGAATCGAACCATCGTTGTTGACAAGGCCAAAGACCTGAAGGTCAAGCGTATTGGTTTCGACTTCGCTTCCTGCGTCGATGGCACCAAGCGTCGTGTTCGTTAAGCTCCCTGCTATGACTTGGCCGTAGCCTTGGAAGTTACCATCGTTGACCAACGCATCGCCAACCGAGAGCGAGCCCCCTGACATGATGACTTTGCCGTTGTAACCAACCACCATTTTTGCATCGGCGACTAATGTACCAGTATAGGTATCAGTTTGGGTGACATTCACCCGAGCGCCTGTGGTTATTTCAAGCGTGCCACTACCAAGTGGTGCGGTGGGGAAAGTGCCACTGCGATCACGCAGTTCACCTATTGCAAGTGCAATATTGGTTGCCATACCCATGGTGCCTGCGATGGTCGGGTCTTGTACCGCTCTCGAAGCGTAGACGTTCCAGAAACTACCATTGTCGCTAACGGTTACAGTACCCGATCCAACGCCATTACCCGCAAGACCGCCGACCGATCCATCATTCGCTGCTCCGATCGAAGCACCGTTGAACATATCAACACGGCCACCATTGGTGATGCTCATGTTTCCTGAACCATTACCACCGATGATCGAACCGAATCCGGTAGTTGGGGTCGAATCACCTGAGGCTGATACGTCACTACGCCCGAACGCCGAAATCGAAGATCCAAAGCCATCCACCGTAATGACGCCACTCGCCGTGCCACCAAGCCCAGCAAAAAGAGCATCTTGAATCTGGACCGAACCCCCCGCTTCAACATTTAAGACACCACTGCCAATCAGGCCGACATGAACATCGTAACCATCACCCCCACCAATAAGAGGACGACTTGTCATGTCGGGTGTCGGGTTAGTAGGCGATGAGGTAAAACCAGCAAAATCTAAAGCGGTTACAAACTCTCCCGGTACGACCGAAGGATCATTATTAAACGTACTTCCAAAACCTGTGACCGTCATGATTCCAACTCCAGTAATCGGTAAGTCCGTAGCAGTTAAATCATTTTGGAAGTCGAAGTCGGCATTTCCCGTCGTCTGAAGTTGTAAATCAGATGAAGTATAAGGCGAGGCTGATCCTGTTACGGTTGTACTAGCCGCTCCTCCTAACACGAGGTTCTGGTAGCGAAGCGCGCTACCGCCGTTAATCTCAATCGTACCCGCACCCGTTTGACCGACCAAAATGTTTTGGTCCGTTTCATAATCGACCCAAATGAGTGGATTGTTCCAAGCGAGGCCGCCTGTTCCACCCGCAGGATTCGTCGGGTCAGCTAAGAAGTCAAAAACATTGTTCCCTTGGTCATCAATCGTATCGGCAATGTTATCGCCGTTGATGTCAGTTGTGATCGTGCCAAACCCCGTCCCTGCTTGTGGCACATCACCTGACAGATTCACAGCGGCAAACACGCTCGATGGCAAGATCATCAATAAAGCTGCCGCCATTCCTAGGCAAAGCGAGATGCGAAAAGTGGTTTGCAAGTGGTGACGCATTTTTAAGGTCGTTCCGTAAGTTGTGTCGCGTGACATGGTGTCTTTGGGGGGTGCCTAGGGAAAGGTCGCCTGCTGATCATTGCAATGCAACGCGACCGATGGATTGGGGGTTAGGTTTCTGTTCCGCGGGTGGCGTCTTGGTACGGGAACGCCGTTGTGGTTTAAGTCATTTATCAAACGACCGAAGCCAACCACGCGTGGCCCTACGCGAGGAGAGTTCTCTCGTTGCCTGTCACTCTTCTAAGGAAAAGTCGTCATGCTCGCCGCTTGCCCCCACGGCCCCGCATAAAAACTCTGCACAAAAAAGCTTCTCAGTATCACCATCTTCACCAGCATGCCCGGTGCCGTCAACGATTTAGCCTATTTAGGGCCTCAACCATGAATTCGTACCGTCGGGTCATGAGTATTGCACGAGTCGTGCAGGAAGAAAAGCAGGTAATGCGGCTAGCCGCATTTGTTTGCGCTTGGTGCAACGTGTGATGGCAAGGCGTTGTTAACGCGTTCGAGGATCATTTTTTCTGAGCGATAAGCAATCTAAATATAATACATCTCAACCGGCGATGAGGCATTTTCGACCAGTTCGGCAAGTGACACCAATCGTAGTTGTTCGCGAGCGGCTTGGTCCGCTTCCTCACAAACCTTGGCCAGGACTTCTGCTAGGGGGGTTGGCTTATCGAGATTGCTTCCCTGTTGCGTGGCCCCTTCGAGCACATCAAGTGCTTCGCCGAGCGAGATTTGCTCGGGCGTTTTGGCGAGTCGATATCCGCCCGATTTACCTCGGGTGCTAATTACCAATCCGCCCCGCTTGAGCTGCTGAAGAATCTGCACCAAAAAACCTTCCGGAATCCGCGCCGATGAAGCAAGTGTCCGTACCGGCATCGGGCATGGCTCGTCATGTGCAGCCGCTAACCGCAACAGAGCGAGACAAGCGTATTCGGTTTTGGCTGATAACATAACGATTCAAATAAGGAAATCGAACCAATCAAATAATGAATAGCGAAGATTAGCGTTCCTAAATCTTTCTAAGTACTAACTGACGCTAATCTTAAACTAATAAACGAACTTAGAATGTCAGATACCGCCACCATCTTCCACGGTATGCAAACCACACTCGGTCTTCTGTTTACCAACCCAACGGCCAGCCCGTTCGTCCCCTTCGCCATCCGCTTTTTGTGTGCAGGGCCAGCAGCCAACGCTTGGATAGCCTTGGTCATGCAGTGGATTGTAAGGAACCCCTTCGGCCAAGATCCGAGTCCAAACTGTCTTCGACGTTGCGTTTGCTAGTGGACTTATTTTTACGAGACCAAATTTGCGATCCCAAGCAACGATTGGCTGCTTCGCACGCACCGGACTTTGATCACGGCGAATACCACTCATCCAAGCAGTCCGACCCACGGCAGCGCGCTCCAGTACTTTGATCTTACGATCGCCACAGCATTGGTCAGGGTTTTCTTTGTACAGTGGTCCGTGGTGGAGTGCTTCGTATTCTGGCACTGATAACTCGGGCTGGAGCATGTCGATCGACAGACGGTACTTCTCAGCGATCCGGTCTTTGAGGTCGAGCATTTGCTGGAACTGATAACCGGTATCGAGATTGAAGATGTAAGTCTCGGGCGCAACCTTCGCAATGATCGAAAGGATCAAGCACCCCTCGGGCCCGAAGGCGGTTCCCATTGCCAAGCCAGGCGCGAATCGTTCGTTGGCCCAAGCGATGATTTCCTCGGGCGTAGCGGTTTCGAGCCGTTGACTCTCGGTTGCTAGGTAAGCAAGAAACTCGGGCGAGGGCGATTCACCTGATGCAGGAGCGGCTGGGATCGACGGGGAGCCTTCTATCGCTTGCGATGGTGAAGTGGCCGAAGGGGGCTGGGCCGACGTTGATTGGGCCGACGTTGATTGGGCTGACGTGGTCATGGCAGGGTAATTGGGTAGGAATTTCTTCTGTAGATGGCCAATTGCTTAATCATGACTTAAATAGTCATGTTAATCAAGTATCGTCCCAAAGGCTGGTTTTGTTCGCCAGTTCGACTAAATAAGAGTCAAATAGCCCGAAAAATCCGTACAACCGGTGCTAGCTCCTAGGTTCGTAAAACAGAATCACCAACTTAGGAAACCAAATTGGGAAAAAGATCTTGCGGGGTAGGAGATTGCTAGACCCGCAGCACGTCTTCCATCGAGAAGAGTTCTCCCACGGAACCCCTCTTCAATTTTGCGGCCAAAAATCGAAGGGCAGTGATCGTGCCTTCGGCATAGATGCGGCGGCCGACGACGTTGTGCTCCAATGCCAAGTTAACCGTCCCCTCGGCACACGCCAAGTCGTAACGGTGAAAGGCGTGGCCATCGAGATGCTCGGTGGGAACACCGACTTCAGTCGTTTGCCGTTTGGGATCGCGAACCTTGTCGATTTGCTCGACCGAGTAGTCGATGCCGAGCTGCTGGAACGAGGCGACGAGCGCCTTGGCCGTGCCGCTTGT
>CAYGQU010000173.1:0-6605 GCA_964352045.1 uncultured Planctomycetaceae bacterium | reverse complement strand
CAAATCGAATGATTGGCGAAGTCGATAGCAATCGAGCGCGGAATCATGCAGACCCGCAAAAAGAGAAAAGCGACGCTGACGGGGCTCGAACCCGCAACCACTGGATCGACAGTCCAGTACTCTAACCAATTGAGCTACAGCGCCTCCCTGACCGTCAGCGGACTGACTTGCCAGACTCGCTAATTTATTTCGGCAGCGGCTTGGCGTCAATTGCCCCTTTCTTCGTATGTGGGGGCAACTTCTCGGAAATTGGGGTTCGCATTCGCCAGGAAGAGGCATTTTATGGGCCGATTAAGCACTTCGTAGCGATTAGATCAGGCACCGTGCGGTGTTTTGGCTCGGTTCCTGACTTAGTTTTCACTAGCTCAAAACCTGATTCGAGGTATGGCCTAAGCTTTGTTTATGGGCTTGAAACGCGACTTTAGCTGGTCGAAAGGCCTAGCCCGCCTTACGTTGCTTGCTGCGTAGATGGCCCCTTAGCAAACCCCGTTACCAATTCATACGATCCCTCCTGAAGCTTAACCTGGTTCTTTCATCATGCCTCTTGATCCTGTATTTGAATATCTCGGTGCCCAGATAGGGGTTGTGCTCAGGGCTGCTTGGATTTGGTTTAATGCACTCTCGCGCGAAGAGTGGACCATTGTGCTAGGGACATGCTGCTTGGCAGGTTTTGCCATTATTCGGGGCTTGGGTAAGAAGCACCGCGTTTAGATCCAGGGGGGCGACCTCCGGGTGGAGTCTGCTGCCTGGGCTTAGTCCCCCGATTGCCAACTGGCCCAAACGACAATAAATCAGAGGAAGTTTACGGATGTTCGATAGCAATTTAGTTGGCGCGGTCGGAGTTGGATTGCCTGAGACGGTAGCCTTGGGGGCTGTTGCGCTGATTGGATACCTTTTTGGTCGATCTCAGAAAACGATGCCAGCGGTTCAGGACCGACCTGAAGAATTCGTGCGCGCTGCCGAGATTGCACACCAGCTTGAAACCATCGCCAACGTCTTGCGACGCGACTTAGCTGCTCACCATGCTCAAGTCGAGCAATTCAAGCAAGGTATCGAACGGGCTAGTAGTGACGACCAAGAAAAAAATTGGAAGCAACTAAGCGAGCAAGCCGAATCGGTGCTGGCGCCAACGCTTCGTCTTGTTGGGCAGGTGGCGAGTGCCTATGACCAAATTCGACAGCAATCCAAAGCCCTCTCGAACTTCACAGGGGGCCGAACCGATAGCTTGACGGGACTTTGCAACAGTCGTGCCTTGCGCGAATTGTTGGAAATGGAACTCGGAGGCCACCAAGCAACACGCGGTGATTTTTCGATAGCGGTCCTTAGCTTAAAGCTCAGTAAAGAAGCTTCACAAGAAGTGCGACAAGAACAAATCGTTCGGGCAGCTGAATACATTCAAACCGAGCTACGCGACAACGATTTGGTTGCCCGCTATGGGGTTGATGAATTTGTGATCGTTATGCCCAACACAAGGCTTTTCGGAGCAAGTGTCTTTGGTCGTCGATTGCGTAAGAATTTGGCAGAGAAGGTTAGGCTGACCGCTAGTTGTGGGCTCACGCAATCAATGCCGGGCGATACGCCACAGTCGTTGCTTAGCCGAGCCGACTCGGCTCTCTACAGCGCTAAGCAAGCGGGAGGCAAGAAAGAGATGGCAACCAAAGTTTCTGGCAATACGACCCTAGAAGCCGAGCTAGGAACGGCCAAGTCGGCTCATGAGGTTTGTCAAGGAAAGCAATTTTTACACACGGGCGCAACGATCTTGCCAGATGGACCCGTTGATTTAGAGGCTTCTGATACTGAGTCGAAGATTTTGTCGTTTGAAATGGCTGAGCAAGCGATAGAGCAGGCAGTCTAGCCTGGGTCAAAGGTTCCGATTGCGAACCCCGTTTCAGTTTTTGTATTCGATTTATTTGGTCCGGACACTGGGTACATAATGAATGGTTGACTAAACTATTTCAGCTGACGTTGTTAGTAAAAAATTAGTCAACCGATACCCTATCCGTTCAAGAGACTCACATGGCTTTGAATTCTGCTTTTTCTGCTGCTAATTCGCTCCGATTTATCTTGCCACTCTTGTTTTTCTCGCCACTCATGGTTTTTTGCACCATGTGGATTCAATCGGCCAATTCGGCCGAACTAATGCGTTTGTCTGTTGGCGACGAAGTATACGAAGTCCCCGTCGGCGAGCCTTTTGCTGTGGCGATTGATGGCAAGCGGGTCATCATGCAACTGGAAAAGCAAGATAGTCTAGAATTTGCTGAGTCGGGCGTTTCGTTTGCTTATCCTGCTTTGCTCAAGCTTGAGAAGAGCGAAGAAGATAAGGCGGTCGAGATTTGGACCTTTCAGGGGCAAAGTGCGGCCATCATGCTTCAGCGGTACGAAACAAAGATCACGCCCGATTCATTATCAGAAGCGCTGCTTGCCAACATATTGGATCAGTATAAGGACCAAAAAGTTAAAAAGTTGAAGGTGAAACTTCGAGGCAGAGATCGCAGTATTGAAGGAATGCAGCTGCAAACCGACGCGACGGGGATTACCGTTCTGCAAAACCTCTTTACATTTGCGAACGAAGAGGGAGTTTTCGCCTTAATGGTTCAAGATGCTCGTGCTGAAACAAGTGAAGCGTCAGAAGAATATCAAGAGGCGTTACGCCTTTTGGGTGAAACGCTCGAAGTTGGTGAGGAGCCGAAGCTTCCGGAAGAGGAAATCATCGAAGAGGTTGAAAACGATGCGAAGAAGTCAGCTGCCGAAGCGGCAAAAAAATAAAATGATATAAAGTGATTTAGCGGGAATCACAGGTCGGCAGTAGCTCAACTTGCACTGATCTTAGTAGCGATCCCTTCTTTCTAACTTGAGATAATATTAAAAGAGTGTCCGCTCGTCATTAGGATCGGGCGGTGTTTCGCCTAGGTGGGCGTATCCCTTTTCGGTAAGTTTACGACCACGGGGCGTGCGGATCACAAGTTCGCTTCGTAAGAGAAATGGTTCGACTTCATCCGTGAGTGTATCGACGGCGGTGTTGATCGTATGGGCAAGCGCCTCGACCACTGACGGACCACCGTCGAAGACTCTCAAAAGTGTTTGCACATATTTGTTGTCTTGTCGGTCGAGACCTCGTTGATCAACCCCCGACATGGCAAGAGCCGCCTCTGCCACGGGCAATGTCGTCATTCCATCTGCTCGGGTTGTTGCGTAGTCTCTTACCCAGCGGAGATGATTGTTTGTAATGCGTGGTGTGCCTCGGCTACAGCGAGCGATTTTGTCGGCGGCTGCGTCGTCGATTTCCATGCGGAGCTTGCGAGCATTGCGACGTACAATTTCCGTTAGTTCTTCAATCGAATAGAAATCAAGATGCTCACGGATCGTAAAGCGATCGCGAAGTGGTGCCGATAGCAAACCGCTACGTGTTGTAGCACCGATCATCGTAAAGGGCCGAAGGCTCAAGTTTACGGTACGGGCGTTAACACCTTCGCCGAGCGTGATATCGACTCGAAAGTCTTCCATCGCTGGGTACATGAACTCCTCGACTGCCTTGGGAAGCCGATGGATTTCGTCGATGAACAAGACTGAACCCTCTTCAGCATTCGTGAGGTAAGGGAGCAAGTCTTTTGGGGCCGCAAGTGCGGCGCCGCTAGCAATTTGCAGGTTCACTCCCAAGTCGCGTGGGATGCAAGTGGCGAAAGTCGTCTTGCCAAGCCCTGGTGGGCCGTCGAAGAGGACATGCCCTAAGGGTTCGCCACGCATCAATGCAGCATCGACAGCAATCTTGATCCGCTCATAGACTTCGCGTTGGCCAACCATGTCTTGCATGTGGCGTGGGCGCAAGGCGTGATCGACCTCGGTTGATTGCTGCGTCTCCAACAAAGCAGGAGCCACCTCCTGCGAGGGGAGGGGGGGCTGATCGCTATCGTCCGAAGTAAGAATCCGTTCGCGGGCCATGCTCGACGCTACTGCTAATGTTGTTCGCTAGAAATGAGTTGTTGCCATAACGAGTGAAGCCAACAGCCTACCAAACATCTGAGCATGGCGAAAATCGGAGTTCGTCTGATCGGAGGCAAATCTTTGCCTATTTAAGGATTTCACGTTACCAGAAGACGTCTTTTAGATAGCCTTAAAGCAAGCAACCACCCCGTTGGAGCTTATTTTGTCGAGTTGCTAGCTAAGGGACTCGCCGGCAACGGAGCCCCGGTGGCGAGAACATTTTTTGTTGCTTCGCGCTGGGCTAGCAGCGTATGGGCGTCTGCTTCAGCTAAAAATTGGGCCATGTGGCCGTAGAATGGTAGCGGTGCCGGTTCAAAGTGGCGTCCCCCCCGCACGGTGTAGAATCGTTTGAAGTCGGAAGGGCAAGCGGCAAATAGTTCACGAGCGAATTTTGCGGGTGCAACGCGGTCACGCGTGCCATGCATTTGCAGCAAAGGGCCATGATAGCCTGCGATGCGTTCCATCGAATCGTAACGATCCCTCATGAAACGCCGTACGGGCAACCAAGGGAACTTGTAAGCAGCCACGTCTGTCAGACGGCTAAAAGTGTTTTCAAGTACCAGTGCCCGGGCACCTCGTTCGGCAGCCATGGCGACTGCCACAGCACCGCCAAGCGATCGTCCAACAATAACAATCTCTTCGGGAAGCGTACCTGTTCGTTCAGCTAGCCACTGTTGGGCAGCCAGTCCGTCCGCAATACAACCAACTTCGCTTGGCATGCCTTCACTTTTGCCGTAGCCACGGTAGTCGAAGACAAAGACCGTTGCATCGAGTGTCTCTTGCAAACGGACGACAACATTCACCAAATTTGCAACATGCTCGCTTTGGCCGTGAGCATAAAGAACAATGTTCTTGGGCTCAGGGTGGGGGCAGTACCAACCGTGCAATCGCACTGTCTTTTGTGTGCGCGGATCTTGTGACTCGAAGTAGACGTCTTGCTTGTCTACCCAGCTAGTATCCCAATTCCCACGATTGATCGAAGGAGCGGGGTAAATTAATGATCGTTCAAGCGATCCCAACATAGGGAACTCTGAGGGGGTGCTAGGTGGGGAGGGAGGTCACGCTCTTGGGGCGAACGGCAAACGAATTGGTGGTCGCTAGCTGCAAGTAACTGGAGTGTGATTTCTAAGGGGGGCTCTTACACGTTTAGTTGCTGACGATCTGTGCCAACTACCAAACCGATAATTCATGTCTATCGTTTAAGTAATCTAGGTTAGCTAGTATCGGTTTCCTCAGGGGGGTGGTCAATGCACAGAGGACGCTTCTTGAGAAATTACGTCATTTAGGTCGCTTGGGGGATAGCAAATGTCCGTTCCGCTACATTATGACGCACAGTTAAGGCGGGGAACCGCTTTTGCTTATTTCGGTACGGATTCAGCCAGAAAGTTGCGTAATTCAACGTAATATCCCTCCGGTTGGGGGTCGTTGTGCCCAATTCCTGTAATTTCAAGGTGTCGTTTGTTCGGCGAGCCTGAAGCTTCATACAAACTCAGACTATGCCCATACGGAATGACTTCGTCATTGGTTCCGTGGCTAATGAGCAGCGGGCATCGGATTTCGGTGATTCGGTCAATTGAATTGAACCGGTTCCGCATAACCCATTTGACCGGAAGCCAAGGGTAGTGGTGGGCGGCTGCATCGGTCATTCGGGTAAAGGTGCTTTGGAGGATTAAAGCAGCGGCGCCCTGCCTTTCGGCCAACGCAGTGGCAACCCCCCCTCCGAGAGAACGGCCGATGATAACAATCTGATCAAGCGATCGGCCCGTTCTGTTGGCGAGCCAATGCTGAGCGGCAAGACCATCTTCAATTACCCCCGCCTCGTTGGGTATGCCAACGCTTTTGCCATAGCCTCGGTAATCAAAGACCAGCACCGCAGCATTTAATTCTCGGCGTAGTTTTCTCATCAAACCATAGTTGTCAGCAACTTGCTCTCCATTGCCATGACAATAAAGCATAACGTAATCAGCATCGGGTTGGTCGAAGTACCAACCATGCACCTTCGCCTCAGGTTGGTCTGCTGCCGAGAACCAAACCTCTTCGTGATCGCTGCTGGTAGGATTCCAATTGCTTCGATCCAGAGCCGGAGCAGGATAAACGAGCTGCCTTTCAAGAAATGACATAAGCAACACAATCGTTAGATAGGCGATCGCTAAAAGACGAAAAACTCGCCACAAGATATTTTTTAGGATGGAACAGACCTGAGTTAGTATCGCAGTTGGCTGATTGGCGATTTCTTTTTCTAGTATTGCATTCTTCGGCTCACTCATTGCGCTGCTCATAAACGGCGTGAAGCAACGCTTCGACATCCTTGAATTTTTTCTTTCGGCTCGCTGCGCTGTCGATCAGTCGGCGGGCGTCGGGTTCGCTGTGGCCTAGAGAACGCAAAATTTCAAATGCCTCGGCTAGCAGATCACGTTCGATATCGACCCCTGCAGCCAGTTCTTCGCGACCAACAAGCAGGGCAAATTTGGCTGCTTTACGACGAAGTTTTGCGACGATTCGTTCGGCAGTCGCGGGGCCTATGCCGGGCAGGGTCGATAGGCCTTTAACGTCTTGTTCTTCGATCATCGTGGCGAGTTCGGCCACGGGTCGTACCATGGCCCTAAGTGCCTTCTTCACGCCAA
>CAYGQU010000172.1:0-6608 GCA_964352045.1 uncultured Planctomycetaceae bacterium | reverse complement strand
GTGCCTCCAGATCGAGCGTCTTTGACTCCGCGGCGGCAAGGAATGTAGGTAACAAATCGAGTGCCGAAACGACCTGATCCGTTACGACACCCGAGCGGATTTTCGTTGGCCAATTCCAAATCATTGGCACCCGTACGCCTCCTTCGCGTAGCGTTCCTTTGGCGCCTGAAAGGGGGCCATTCCAACTGGCATTTTGAGTAGCCCCACCGTTGTCGGATAGGAATACTATAAGCGTATTTTCTCGCTCATCAATCGAATCAAGATGATCGAAGACGTTGCCAATAGCTCGGTCCAAAGCTTGTACCATCGCCGCGTAGGTACGCCGGGTCTTATTTTTTATGTGCGAACAAGCCGCATAGTCATCTGCACGAGCTTGCATCGGCGTGTGTGGAGCGTTGTACGAAAGCATTAGCATCCAAGGCTTGGTATCCTCACTAAATTTTATTTGATCGAGCCAACGGATTGCCTCGTCGGAAAAAAAGTCGGTTAAGTAGGGGCTGGAAAACTGATCGACTAACTTTCCGTTGCGTTCGATGCGGCTTGGACCTCTGCTTGGAAAGTAATTATGCCCTCCGTTGAGCATACCGCAGAAGAAGTCAAAGCCTCGTTGATTCGGATGAAACGGCTTGTCTTGTCCCAAATGCCATTTTCCAACAAGAGCCGTCGCGTAACCAGCCGCTTTCAACTGATCGCCCAGGGTATGTTCTTCGATTGGCAAGCCGAGCAGTTCGGGGCGCGACGTGTAGCTTTCAGCGTTGTTATTGAGATTTCCCTCGTAGCCAAACCGACGTGGGTCTCTACCTGTTATGAAACCAGCACGAGATGGGGAGCAGACTGAACTAGCGACATAGGCTTGTGTACATAGCACCCCTTTAGCAGCAAGCTCATCGATTCGCGGCGTCTTGATCGTCTTACTACCTGTACAGCCCAGGTCACCCCAACCAAGATCATCAGCAACGATCAAAAGTAGATTAGGCCGACTGCCTGCCAGAACCGAAGCCGATGTTCCGAGAAGTATGCATAATGCGATAGCCAAAAGCATTCGACAAGTTGAAATCAATTTCTTATCTCTCAATTATGTAACGAGTAACATAGTAAATCTTAAACAACATGTAGATACCTAGAATTTAAACTCTTCTGAGGGAATGCGGGCGTGATCCATAATGTCAATCATGCGATTAACAATTTCAGGATACTTCGAGGCAACATCGTACTTTTCTTCGGGATCAACTTCCAAATTGTAAAGTTCGGGGGTTCCATGCGGATTCTTATTCACGTTTAGGCGAACTGCTTTCCAGTTGCCTTGTAATACCGCTTGGCGGCCCTGTTTTTCGTGAAATTCCCAATAGAGATATTCGTGCTCTGGCTGGTCGTTCTCATTCAGAATAGTTGGTAGAAGCGATATCCCATCAAGCCCCGCGGGAGTCTTAATCCCGGCAACATCGCAAAGCGTTGGCAACCAATCCCAACCTGCTGAGGCAAATGAGCTTTCACTACCCGGCGTGGTATGTCCTGGCCAATTGACAATGGTAGGTACGCGAATTCCTCCTTCATAGAGATCTCGTTTTACCCCGCGAAATGGGCCCGAACTATGGAAAAATCCGGGCTTATGACCACCCTCTTGATGAGGCCCATTATCACTGGTGAACACAACAAGCGTCTCTCGATCAATCCCTAGCTCAACCAACAGCTCATTTAATCGCCCGATGTCATTATCCATATGCGTAACCATCGCAGGAAAAGAAGCGATAGGGTTTAAAACCTCGGAGTCTGCGTATTTGCCAACAACGTTATCAAACTGGGCATATTCTTTACGAAATTCGTTACGATACTTTTCAGGAATCTCCATCGCAGCATGAGGTATTGCCAGCGGCATAAAACAGAAAAAAGGTTTGTCCTTGTTGTCACGAATAAATTCCAAGGCTTGCTCCACGATTAAATCGTGCGAATAGGTTTTTCCATCCAATGGAATTTGCGTTTCGTTATCGAACAGATATTCAGGAAAATAGCGGTGGGCATTTCGCTGGCAGTTGTACCCATAAAAACGATCGAAACCTTGGTTCATCGGATCTCCCTCCGATCCGGGATAGCCTAGCCCCCACTTACCAAAAGCACCCGTGACGTAGCCTGCTTGTTGCAGCAATTCTGCAACAGTTACCGTTTCATCCGGTATCGGTAATTGCCCAACCGAGTCGATCTCACGATTGCCTCTTATGAAGCAGTGTCCCGTATGCAATCCGGTCATCAAGGCACATCGCGATGGTGCACAAACCGTGCTACCCGAATAGTGTTGTGTGAGCTTCAAACCAGTTTTGGCAAGCTTATCGAGATGGGAAGTTTTGAATTTTTTCTGACCGAAGCAACTCAAGTCGCCATAGCCGAGATCGTCGGCCAAAATAAAAATGATGTTGGGTCGATCATCTCCCTTGGGGCTTACCACTAAAGATGATTTTTCATTTACTTGTGCTCCTAAATGCGACTCCGTACAAAATGATATAGCAACAACTAATGCTAAAACAAAAAAAATTTTACTGTGAAATTTCATAAGCTTTTGATCGTCAGAAAATCTCGAAAGGTACGCACTAAAAACAAGAGTGAAGCTTGTTAATTTCTTAGCAACGCAACGACTGTATTCACAAGAGGCTTTTGTTATCTAGTAAGGTTAGTATTAGGTCTTCCATGCCAAATTCTCCCCTTTATAGCTCCAACCCATCATAAGTATGCTAAAGCTATTTATTAAGACTAAGAACCCAACTTTAAGACGAAGAGCATCAAAAAATTGCATAAAAAATCTAACGATCAAAATTTAAAAATAATCAATTTTTTTGCAGCCCTTGAATTGATCTTTCAGTAATTGCATCTGGTACGAGGGAAATAGTAGAGGGGATTTTCATACAAGGGTTTAAAATTTTTTTGATGGCTTCCAAATGATGAATAAAGTGGTATCAAAAAATTACTTAATAGAGCCTTTCTGGCCCTACAATCGCTTGAAAATGCTCAGCATAATGGAAGCACCTTAAAGCCCAGGCTACTTATCCAACTATCTATCCCAACCATCTATCAATTTCACGACAGACAACCATGCGATACTTCGTTCTTATTCTTGCGGTCGCCGTTATTTTAGAAACACACTCATTTGGCACCTACTCGACGTTAGCTCAACAACCAACAGCAAACAGCTCGACAGCAAACGTTCCACAAGTCGATTGGGAGAACCCGTCCATCATTGGTCGCAATAAGCTCGACAGCCGAGCTACCTTCTTTCGATACGATACGCCAGCTGAGGCAAAAGTTGGATCACGCGATACATCACCCTATATCGAATTACTCAATGGCGACTGGAAGTTCTTTTACTCCGGCTCGCCCGAGGAGCGGCCTGCCGGATTTTATAAAACCGATTTCGATGATTCCGCATGGGGGGTTATCTCTGTTCCATCGAACTGGGAATTGCAAGGTCACGGTCAACCGATTTACACCAACATTATTTATCCCTTCGATAAGAACCCCCCTTTTGTGCGAGGACCCAACGGAAATCCCATCGGTTCCTATCGACGTACTTTCACTGTGCCAAGCAACTGGAAAGAACGTCGCATTGAGGTTTGCTTCGATGGCGTCGAGTCGGCATTCTACCTTTGGGTTAATGGCAAGAAAGTTGGCTACTCACAGGGTAGCCGTACACCTGCTCGTTTTGATCTTACGAATTTCCTAAAAGAGGGTGAGAACGTTATCGCCGCCGAGGTTTATCGTTGGAGCGATGGCTCGTACTTAGAGGATCAAGATTTCTGGCGACTCAGTGGCATATTCCGTGATGTCTATCTTGAAGCGTTACCGACAACCCGAATCAATGACTTCGAGATCCAAACCGATCTTGATGGAAACTACCAAAATGCAACGCTAAACGTGACAGTCAAAACCGAAGGCAAACCTAGTAACTTATCGGTTGAATTATTTGATGCCGAAGGCAACTCGGTCACCGGCGTGAAGCCTTTAAGACTCGAAGAAGCGAATCGTTTTGGTCTATCGATTCCTGTCCACGCACCGAAGCTTTGGTCCGCCGAAATTCCCAATCTTTATCGACTTGTAATGACCCTAAGCAATGCCGATGAAAAAGTCATCGAATCAACCGCCTGCAACGTCGGTTTTCGTGAAGTCGAAATCAAAGAAGGCGTGCTACTTGTGAACGGAAAGTATGTTTTCATCGAAGGCGTCAATCGCCACGAGCATGACCCCAAAACAGGACATACGATTAGCCTCGCGTCGATGATCGAAGACATTCGCCTCATGAAGCAAAATAATATCAATACTGTTCGCACCTGCCATTACCCCAATATTCCTCTGTGGTATGACCTATGCGATAAGTATGGGCTTTATGTCATTGATGAAGCGAATATCGAATCACATGGCATAGGATATGGTAAAGAATCCCTGGCAAAAAACCCCGAGTGGGGCGAAGCGCATTTGGATCGAACGCGGCGCATGGTCGAGCGTGACAAGAATCACCCCTCGATCATTATCTGGTCGCTTGGGAACGAAGCTGGCAATGGCGTGAACTTCATGGCAACCTACGATTGGGTTAAGCAACGCGACTCGAGTCGGCCAGTTCAATATGAACAAGCACATTTTGATCAGCGCAACACGGATATACGTTGCCCAATGTATGCGAAGATTCCTCGTATCATTAAGTACGCTAAAGGTGAAATGGAGAATATCCAAACCGACAGGCCTCTAATCCTCTGCGAATACGCGCACGCGATGGGAAATAGCGTAGGGGGGCTTGAAAAGTATTGGGACGCCATTCGCAAATACCGACTTCTTCAGGGAGGTTGTATTTGGGATTGGGTCGATCAAGGGCTCGTTAAAAAAGCGGCTGATGGAACCGAATTCTTTGCCTACGGTGGCGACTTCGGCGACGAGCCAAACACAGGCAACTTCTGCTGTAATGGCATTGTACGCCCCGATCGCTCGGCCAATCCCGCGCTATATGAAGTGAAGAAAGTCTACCAGCGGATCAATACTTCCTACGATGCTAACCAATTTGACAAAATCACAATTGATAACACCTACAATTTTTATTCACTTAACGAATTCGTTATCCATTGGAAAATTGAAGTCGATGGCTCCATCGTGCAGCAGGGAAGCCAGCCGGCGCCTGTCATCGGACCACAGGAGTCAGCCCTGGTTTCTCTGAAGATCAATCCCTTGACTACTACGATGCCAGGTCAAGAAGCCTTCTTAACCGTTGAATATGCTTTGGCAAAAGAAGCGAGCTGGGCACCGGCAGGACATGTCGTTGCTTGGGATCAATTTGCTATGCAGCAAAACTCCAACGCTTCGACTCAGACCAACGCGTCAAACGAAGAAGTTGTGTTAACGAAAAAACCAGATTCTATCGAATGTAAAGTTGGCGATACCCTTTATAAAATAGATACGAAGACAGGTCTTCTTCAGTCGGTTTCTAAAGCAGGTTCCGAACTGCTTGCTTCTCCCTTAGTACCCAACTACTGGCGTGCTCCTATTGATAACGACCGTGGGAACAAAATGCCAGAACGATTAAAAATCTGGAGCAAGTTAGGTGAAACACGTAAACTCGAATCTCTCACGACATCAACCGAATCGAATGGTGCTCAGGTCATTAAGGTAGTTTGGAATTCTGCCGAAGGCAAAGTCAAGGAGCACGCAACGTATACGATTACCCCTTCAGGTGATTTTAAGATTGCTTTTCAAATTAAAACCGATAAATCGTTACCTGAGCTACCTCGCGTCGGTATGCAAGCCGATGTCTCTGGATCCTTGTCCTCCACAACATGGTTCGGTCGTGGCCCCCATGAATCGTATTGGGATCGTAAAGCGGGAGCCCCTGTTGGCCTTTACACACTCGCTTCGGACCAGATGGCAGAAGCCTATGTAAGGCCCCAGGAAAATGGTAGCCGAACCGATACGCGTTGGCTTGCCATGTCGGACAATAAGGGTGTTGGCCTCATGGTCGTTGCCAAGCAAAGCCTCGCATTCAGCATCTGGCCTTACACAATGGCCGATCTTGAAAAGGCTATGCATCCTTACGAACTACCGAATCGCAAGAATCTGACGCTCAGTCTCGACCACCTTCAAATGGGTGTCGGTGGAGACGACTCGTGGGGAGCACTGCCACACGATGAATTTCGACTGCGTGCTGGTAAGTATTCCTATGAATGGGTGCTGCGTCCCTTTGCCGCCAAACAGGCTGAATTAGCAAAAATTGCTCGTGAACCGTAGGAATAATGACGTAACTTTTCTGCCATAGAGGTTTCGACGGTCACCTAGCCAGCATGGCTGGGTGACCGTTTTTATGCGCAAAAACAAGGTCAGATCGACCAAAGAGGCTTGTTCGGATTTCCTCACAAATACTTTTTGCCGAGAAACGGGGCGCCTATTTGCGTGAATTGGTTGGCAAAATCGAGCCATTCTGCAAGTATAGTAGATTCTACCCTACCGAATTGGTGCCTCTCGCTGGTTTGGACACACCGATCGCTAATCCCTTGCATTGAGTAACAACCAGGATTTTCCGACAAAATCAACTTCACGCTTTACAAGAAAATCTCTGAAGATCCCAACCGCGATACGATTTTACG
>CAYGQU010000171.1:0-6614 GCA_964352045.1 uncultured Planctomycetaceae bacterium | reverse complement strand
TGGCTAGCCAGACCTTCTCCGTCAGCATCTCGGTTGGGGGAGATGTCGGGCTTTGCTGGCGTTTTGGGATCAACGGTTAGGGGCACGAAAATAACTGATCAGCAATAGGTAAAATCGAATCCACCATCTTACCCACGTCAGGGGTGTTCGGTCTAGCAGCTAGAATGAGGTTTCATGGCCACATTTAGCTAGATAATTCCGGTAAAAAAAGCATACAGGCCTAAGTTGCAAGGCGATGGTGCCAAGGCGGCTCCTGGCGGCTAAGTGAGCTTCTTGGCATCATGGGGACCTAATCACCAATCATTTGGTTCACTGAGATCGCGATTTTAGCTATATCACCTACATTGAAAGCCTCGCATTCTATGCCGACACCACTTGCTATTGTTCTTGCCGCAGGTAAAGGGACTCGCATGAAGTCCGATTTGCCAAAAGTCTTGGTGCCTGTCGCCGGCAGGCCGATGATCCGCTATGTGATCGACGGACTACGCGAAGCGGGCATTGAGAAGTTGGTGATTGTCGTCGGGCACCGAGCCGACTTGGTTCGGAAGGAGTTAGCTGGCGAGCCCGGCATCTCCTTTGTCGATCAAACCGAGCAACTCGGCACGGGGCATGCCGTAATGGTGTGTCGCAAGGCGCTCGAAACACACGATGGCCCTGTCTTGATCGTGACGGGTGACTCTCCCATGTTACAAGCTTCTTCCATCGAGTCGTTGCTCAAGGAATTTAGCGAAACCCAGCCAGCTTGTCTGCTTGGCACCGCAAACAAGGAAGATCCTACCGGCTTAGGCCGAGTCGTGCGTGATGATAAAGGTGATTTTCAAGCGATTGTCGAGCAAAAGGATGCGACCCCCGAAGAAGCAGCCATCACGGAAGTCAACATGAGCACCTATCTGTTTGCTTGCGATGCCTTATTAAGTTCGCTTGATGAGCTAACGACCGACAACGCCCAGTCAGAGTATTACATCACCGATTGTCCTGGGATCTTAAAAGAGCGAGGAAAGCTTGTAAGAGCACTTGCTGCTCTTCAGCCATGCGAATCGCTTAGTATCAACACGATTGATGATTTAGCGGTCGTCGAGGCTGAAATGGAACGACTCCAGCAAGGTTAACTTCTTATGGTCTGCCACGGATTGGATCCGATTGAGGTCATCTAAAAAACTTTTAATAAGACCTGCCACCTGCGTTTTTTGTCGAGTTTGGTTAACATATTCCTATTGATTTCTGCGCCAGCTTATCCACCAACCGATCAGCCAGTTTGATGCACGATTTTAAGCTCTTTAGCGGTACAGCCAATCCTACGCTTAGCAAATCCATTGCCGACTATCTTGGCGTTCCGCTTGGCATGGTTTCGTTGGGGCGTTTCCCTGATGGCGAAATTTCATGCAAAATTGACGAAGATGTGCGGGGGCGCGATGTTTTCTTGTTGCAACCGACTTGTCCACCGGTTGATCAGAATTTGATGGAATTACTCGTGCTGATCGACAGTTGTCGTAGGGCGAGTGCTGAACGCATTACAGCCGTCATCCCCTATTATGGCTATGCCCGCCAAGACCGTAAGGACGAAGGTCGGGTTCCTATCACAGCAAAGCTGGTAGCTAATTTGATCACTCGTGCCGGGGCAACCCGAGTGCTTACGATGGACTTACATGCGGCTCAAATTCAAGGGTTTTTTGATGTCCCGGTCGATCACCTATACGCAGCACCAGTTCTGAACGAACACTTTGCCGCCGCAATTGATGATTACGAGAATGTCGTTATCGTCAGCCCCGACGAAGGTAGTATCAAACGCGCTTTGGGGCATGCCAAACGATTGGGTGGCTCGGTGGCGATCATTGACAAACGTCGCGTTAGTCCTACGAAGACCGTGCAGGCTAATATTCTAGGTGGGCAAATCGAAGGGAAAATCGCCATCATGTTCGACGACATGATTAGCACGGCAGGTTCGATTTCGGGTGCCGCGAAGGTGCTACACGAACATGGCGTGAAAGAAATACATGTCGGCACAACGCATGCGGTGCTTTGTGGTCCGGCCCGCCAGCGGCTCGAAGAAGCAAATCTTGCTAGTCTCGTCTGCACGAACTCGATTCCCTTGTCACCCGATCAGACAATTCCGCAGACCAAGGTGCTCGATGTTGCCCCGCTTCTTGGGGAAGCAATTAAACGGATCCACCGAAATGAGTCGATTAGCAAGCTGTTTCGATAGCCAGGTTCTCAACACCGGCTTTGGTGGAAGGTATGATTTGGCTGTTAGATTGGGGGATTAACGCGAAATTAGCCTGTTTTGCAGGTTTTTCACGCCACATGCCGAAATTGCTATGCGAAGGGTAAATCTCACTCTTTTCAGGGGTTGAATTTCGCCCGGAATCCGCCATACTTCGTGATTCTCGACCCTTTCTCGGGAAGAAGCGGGGGGTTCTATCACGGAATCGCTCGCTTTAGCCGATAGACCTAAGCTTGCCAGATGGCCGATTGATCGGCTTTTAGAGACACCTTTGGCTAATTTCCGAAGGGGCTTTTGAAGAGATTAAGTGGTTTACGGTCGGGTTATTTTACAAATCATATTAAACGCAGTTTTAGACGGAACAGAGCATGTCAGACACGCTCCAAGTAGAAGCACGCCAGGCCCTCGGGTCGGCCAATAGCCGCCGCCTTCGTGCCGAAGGAATGGTTCCTGCCGTTCTGTATGGACACAAGGAAGAGGCGGTTAGCCTTGCTATTTCTTCAAAGCAAATTCGTGCTGCCCTCAAGCACAACGCTAAGGTAGTCAACCTCAATGGTGCTGCGGATGGTCAAGCATTGCTGCAAGATATTCAGTGGGATACTTTCCACCGACATTTGCTCCACCTTGATTTGCTTCGCGTTAGTGCTGGTGAAAAAGTAAATGTGACAGTCCCAGTTGAACTCAAGGGTGATGCTGTCGGGCTTAACGAAGGTGGCTTGGTTGAACAAACCATGACGACCGTTGAAATCGAAGCGGCCCCTGCGAGTATCCCCGAGATTTTGCATATCGACGTGACTAACCTCCACCTGGGTGGTTCGATGACCGCGGCAGACATTATTGACCTGCCCGCTGGCGCCACCCTGCTGACTGACGAAACCGAAATGCTTGTTCATTGCGTGCCACCTGCCGGTGAGCCTGCTCTGGATGATTCGGTTGCAGCCGATGCAGGGTCACCTGAGGTGATTGGCGAGAAGAAAGAAGAAAGCGAAGAGAGCTAGTAATTGTTTGCTCACAAGCCACTCGAAAAGATCACAACATGAAGATCATCGTGGGACTTGGCAATCCGGGCAAACAATATCAAGCGACAAGACACAACGTGGGGTTCGATGTCCTTAGGATACTGGCTGAAAAGTACTCGGCTGAAACACCTAAGGCAAAGTTTGAAAGCCTCGTTGCAGAAGTGATGATAGGCACCGAAAAGGTTTTGCTGGTCTGGCCACAGACCTACATGAATCGAAGCGGTTTGGCAGTTCAGCATGCAACAAGCTTTTACAAGCTTGAAACGGATGATCTGCTTGTGTTGTGCGATGACTTTCATTTGGCAGTTGGTCGGATTCGGCTTCGAGCAAAGGGCTCGGCTGGTGGTCAAAATGGCTTGAAAGACATTGCCCAGCAGTTAGGAACTGAGGCGTACGCCCGGCTACGGATTGGTGTTGGTCCACTGCCTGATGGACGCAATGCGGCTGACTTTGTTCTCGGACGGTTTGCCGCGAAAGAGCTAGAGGTGGTTGACTTGGCCCTCCATGATTCCGCAGCGGCGGCAACATGTTGGGTAAGCCAAGGAATGACCGAAGCGATGAATCAATTCAACGGCATTAATAATTAGCAGATAAAGAGCTATAGCAATTCATTGTTACCGCTTGAAGCACATTACATAAATCATTTTTATTTACTCAACGGCGTTAAACGCTGGTTAACTATCACTTCGTTTTTCGACGAGGCAAGGTTAGCCGAGCAACGGAGATCCGACCTTGGCTGAAAACGTATACGAAGGCTTGTTTATTTTCGATCCGAACAAGTTTGCTCGCGATCATGATGCACTGGTTGCAGAAGTCGAAGAGATGATCAAGTCCGAAGGGGGCGAAGTCGTCGTTAGCCGCTTGTGGGAAGAGCGTCGGTTGGCGTATCCCATTAAGGGCCAGCGTAAGGGAGCCTATTGGCTCATGTACTTCCGCACTGATTCGCAACAAATTACGCCTCTCAACCGTAAGTGTGAACTTCATGAAGGGATTTTGCGACACCTCGTCTTGAAGATTCACCCACGTTTGGTTGAGCCGATCCTCGAACACGCCGCACATGCACCCGCTGAGCACGAAGCAGAAGCTGAAACGACCGTTGAATCAGCAGCTGAATAGTCCTGGTTTGTTACGCTGATCAACGTTGGTAATCGACATGATCTAAGCAAGACGATCAAGCACGGAGAAACAACATGGCAAGTTACAACCGAGTGATCCTAGTCGGAAATCTAACGCGCGATCCTGAATTGCGTTACATTCCTAGCGGTACTGCGGTTGCCGAGGTGGGACTTGCTGTTAATGATCGCGTGAAGAAGGGCGATCAGTGGGTCGATGAAACAACCTTTGTTGATGTCACCCTTTGGGCACGCACGGCGGAAGTAGCTAACCAGTACCTCAACAAAGGATCGTCGGTCCTCATCGAAGGCCGACTTAAGCTTGACAGTTGGGAAAAAGATGGACAAAAGCGATCGAAATTAAGAGTGATTGCTGACAAAATGCAAATGTTAGGTGGCCGTGGTGGCGATGGTCCTTCAGGAGGAGGTTCACCCAACTACAGCCGTGCTAGCCAAGGAGGGGCAGCCTCACGTGGTGGTGGTGGAGGAGGAGGATATTCGCAGGATGATGACTACGGCACCTCGGATTCCTACTCGCAAGCACCTGCACAGCCTCCTGAAGATGATATCCCGTTTTAATCGTTGAGTTGAAGCGGACATTGAATTAAACGCGGACAGAGAGAATAGTCCTAAGACCGACCACCCTTTATTTTTAGCGAACCAGTTATTTACCGAGCCGGATACCATGGCCACGACAAAACAAAAAAAATTGAAGCGTCGTCCTTCGCGTGCGAAGCGACTTCCTAAAGGCCCCGCAGGGGGCATTGAGCTATTGCTCATTCAATCCGTTGAGCATCTTGGCAAGCAGGGCGAAGTTGTCGAAGTCAAGTCAGGCTACGCACTCAACTATTTGATTCCTGAAGGCCTTGCCACGATTGCTACCGACCATCACAAACGGATGGTCGAAAAGCATAAGGCAAAGCTGCAAGAAATCGAACGCCAACGCCAGTCGGAGCTACGCAAGCAAGCTACCGAAATCAGCAAGCAAAGCGTTACAATCGAAGCCAAGGCGACCGAAGAGGGACACCTTTACGGAAGTGTCGGAGCGCCCGAGATCATTGCGGCTCTCAAGAAAAACAACATCAATTTGTCTGCCGATCAGATCAAGCTCGAAGGGGTTCTCAAAGAACTTGGGCTTTACACGGTAAAGATTCGTTACTCAAGTGAGGTTGAAGGCGAAGTCAAAGTTTGGGTCGTTCCTGCCGTAGGTGACGATAATTAAATGCGAATCGTAGCAATCCTTAATTTTACTTGCAACGATTGAGGTAGACGTTAAAATTGCGTGCGAGGCAGTCGCTCTGAGAAGAGTTACTGCCTCGTTCTTTTTTGCATAGCTTGGTAGTCGTTTTTGCGGCTTTTATAAGGGCAACGAGTTCTCGTTTCCTGGTTTTTCAAATGATCAAGAAGGACCTGATCGCATGGCAACCGTCGACTCCAATTCAAATCGCCGCTTCGATAAGTCAAAAGAAACTAATGACGACGATAAGTTCCTTGGTCGTCAACTTCCCCAGAGTCTTGAAGCTGAACGCGCCATTCTTTGTAGCCTGATGCTATTGCCTGAGGTTTGCGACGAAGTTGCTTTGATCGTGCACCCTGACGACTTCCTCGATAACGCAAATGCCAAGCTTTATAAGCATTTGATGACAATGCACGAAGAGGGGCAAGCGATCGACCCGATGCTGCTAATTCAGCGTCTACGCGATGCGGGCGAATACGAAGCCGTAGGGGGGCATTCGTACCTTGCTGAAATTGCTGACGCCGTCGCAACGGCAGCGCACGCCGAGTACTACGCAAAAATTGTTCATGAGAAATCGACCCTGCGGTCATTGATTCAAGCCAGCACCGATATTCTTCGCGATGCTTACGATCCAACCGTGGAAGCCCGGCAAATGCTTAGCCGAGCTGAAGAAAAAGTCTTTGGTATTCTCGAAGCAAAAGGGCAGGGCCAGCTATCATCGCTCAACGATGTGCTGCACCAAACGCTGGCACGGATTGATGCTCGTATGCAGCAAGATCATGCTTCGGGAGGAATCGAGACTGGTTTTGAAGATTACGACGAAATGACGGGGGGCTTGCATGGTTCTGAGCTGCTAATTCTTGCTGCTAGACCAAGTATGGGTAAAACCGCTTTGGCGATGAATATTGTGGAACATGTCGCTATAGATGCGGGGCATCCGACGCTCTTCGTGAGCCTTGAAATGTCATCGCTCGAATTATGTGATCGACTTCTCTGCTCTCGCGCAAAGGTGAATGGTAATAGGT
>CAYGQU010000170.1:0-6616 GCA_964352045.1 uncultured Planctomycetaceae bacterium | reverse complement strand
CTTCATGTCTCTGATCTGCGGAACGAGTTGCCTTAGGGGCGTGCTGGGGGTGATTTGGAAAAGCGAATGGATCGTCGTAGCGACCGTCGTGGCCGTAATGATTTTTCTTGTCTCAACCAAAACCTTTGGTCATATTGAGTTCGCACTCCTTCGCGAACGCTTTCGACAACATGGCTTGGCGTTCCGATCCGACGAAACCAGTCACTCGATGCCTCATCACGGAACGGTTCGACTGCAAGGCTCGCACGAATGGGAACGCCTCTGGGAGTCTTTAGTCGAGTCTGCCGATGCCTATAGCCTGACGAAACTCCAGTTGACCATTCATATGCCCGCCGTCCACGAAGCGTTCTATGCTAACTGGAAGGCACCGAAGAACAAATCAATTGACCCTGATACGATTTGGA
The DNA here is from genome assembly GCA_964352045.1 of uncultured Planctomycetaceae bacterium. GTDB lineage: Bacteria > Planctomycetota > Planctomycetia > Pirellulales > Lacipirellulaceae > CAYGQU01. Next base: position 6,212 of record CAYGQU010000170.1, on the reverse strand, counting down.
AGATGAGCCATCCGTTAATGATCGAAGACGAAGTCGTTGGAAAATTAGAGATTGCAGGCATTGCCGACGAAACAGGTGCTTCAACAACAGCTCAGATAAGCAATGTCCTCGAATTCCTGGAGCCCATCGAAGAAGATCTTTGCCGCATCAGCATAGCTCTCAAACAAGAACAACTTTCCAAAAAGTCGTCCCCGGATGACAACCCTGCTGATTCCTCAGCTCATGTAGCTGTGGAGTCCAAATTGACCGGCTCCGAATTGAGAGGCCATGCCGAGAAGGTTGCCGCGATTAATCCAAACTAATTACGCTCGTGGCAACTAGCGAAACGAAGAGCACCAAAGAACTTACTCAAAATTCTTATCGTCCCCGATTCTTAAACCAAGTCTTCTCTCTATGAGCAATCCTATCCTATCACGCGATGCTCCCGTCTATTTGACAGGTCACCGAGGAATGGTTGGGTCAGCGCTAGTACGCCGTTTTGAAAAAGCGGGGTTTACCAACCTACTCACGGCTACCCGACAAGAACTCGATCTGCGCGATCCGGTGGCTGTCGATAATTGGTTCGCAAAAAATCAGCCTGCCTATGTCGTTCATGCCGCCGGTACGGTCGGCGGAATTCATGCCAACCGATCACGCCAAGCCGACTTTCTTTATGACAATATGATGATGCATGCTACGGTTCTCCGCTCGGCTTGGCAGCACGGTGTTGAGAAACTTCTCTACCTAGGAAGCAGTTGCATTTACCCGCGCGAATGCCCGCAGCCAATTCGCGAAGAATATCTCATGAGCGGGCCACTCGAACCAACCAACGAAGGCTATGCGATTGCAAAAATCGCGGGTCTTAAGTCGTGTGAAGCGTATCGAAGTCAGTATGGTTGCCGTTTCATTTCGGCAATGCCAACTAATCTCTACGGTCCTAACGATAATTTCGACCTAGAGAATTCGCATGTCTTACCCGCGATGATCCGTAAGTTTCATGACTATCGTGTTAATGGGGGAGAGGGCGTTATCCTTTGGGGAACAGGCTCGCCACGTCGCGAATTCTTGCACGTTGATGAACTGGCCGACGCTTGCCTCTTTTTGCTTGAAAATTATGACGAGCCTGGACCGATCAATGTTGGTACTGGTGTTGATCAATCCATTGCCGAGCTAGCAGAAATTGTCCGCTCGATTGTCTGTCCTGAAGCCCCTTTGCACTACGATACCAGCATGCCAGACGGCACGCCCCGCAAATTACTTGATGTCAGTCGGTTAAATGCCCTTGGCTGGAAGAGCAAAATTTTGCTATCCGAGGGGATCGCTTCGACTTACAATTGGTTCTGCGATAACGTGACGAATGAATCGACGATTCGAGGTCTTGCGACTTCCTAAGCAAATAACCGTTGACCCTAAATTTTTTGAACTACCTACCTTTTAATTTCTGAATCGACCAATCGACATGGCTGAAAACAGCAAATCCCCCGTCGCTTTAATTACTGGCATCACCGGCCAAGATGGCTCTTACCTGGCTGAATTGCTGTTAGCAAAAGGCTACGAAGTATGGGGTATCATCCGCCGTAGCTCTTCATTCAACACGGGGCGTATTGATCACCTCTATCAAGACCCTCACGAAACAGATCGCAAACTCAAGCTTTGCTACGGTGACTTATCCGACGCTTCATCGTTGCAGCGTGTTATTAACGAAGCAAAGCCCGATGAGGTTTACAACCTGGCTGCACAGTCGCATGTGAAAGTTTCTTTTGATATCCCCGAATACACGGGTGACGTCACCGGCCTGGGTACAACGCGTCTCTTGCAGTCGATCTACGACCTAGGACTCAACAGCCGATTCTATCAAGCCTCTTCGTCCGAACTTTACGGCAAAGTGGTTGAAACACCTCAAAGCGAAACAACCCCCTTCTGGCCTCGCAGCCCTTATGCTGCCGCCAAGGCTTACTCGTTCCATATCACACGCAACTTCCGCGAATCGTACGGTATGTTTGCTGTGAATGGTATTTTGTTTAATCACGAATCACCACGTCGTGGTGAAACATTCGTTACCCGAAAGATCAGCCGTGCAGTGGCTCGCATCAAACTAGGGCATCAAGATTCAATCTACTTAGGTAACCTCGACGCCAAGCGTGACTGGGGATTTGCCGGTGACTATGTCGAAGGCATGTGGCGCATGCTGCAAGCCGATGTGCCAGATGACTACGTCCTAGCAACAGGCGAAACCCATACGGTCCGTTCCTTCTGCGACATGTGCTTTTCGGAAGTTGATATTCCCATCACCTGGGAGGGAAAAGGTGTTGACGAACGTGGCATTGGTCCCGATGGCCAGGTCTTGGTGCAAGTCGATCCACGTTACTTCCGTCCGGCTGAGGTCGATCTCTTGTTGGGCGACCCGTCGAAGGCAAAACGCGATCTCGGTTGGGAGCCAACCGTTACGCTCGCTGAACTTGCTGCGATGATGGTTCAGTCTGACTTGCGTTTGGCTGAATCCGAATCGCGCGCCAAATCGACTTCCACTTGCTAGGCAACCTCTTGATGCCAAATGATAATACGGTAAGAAAGTCGAACCAACGGCGTCCTCGTCTACTTGTTATTAGCCAAGTCTATGTACCTGATCCGACCGCGGTTGGACAGTACATGGCCGACGCCGCTGCCGCGCTCGTCGAAAGGGGGTATGACGTCCGTGTGCTGACCTCAGCAAGAGGATACGATGATCCGACGGTCAAGTACCCTCTGCACGAAATACGCGAGGGGGTCGAGATTTTACGGATGCCTTTTTCTTCGTTTGGCAAGAAGACTATCGCACATCGGCTCTTCGGGCAAATGCTCTTCTTGATTCAAGTCTTCTTTCGTGGCTTGTTTACCAGACGCCTTGCCGCAGTCCTGGTAAGCACTTCACCCCCGATGGCTTCGATCGTTGCCGTGGCGATCGGGCTTCTGCGATTTAAGCCGATTAAGTTCTGGGCAATGGATATCAACCCCGATCAAATCATCGCGATGGGAAAGATAGGACCCAACTCATTGCCCGCCAAAATCTTTAACGTCATCAACCGTTGGCTCCTCTGGAGTTCTGCCGAGATTATAGCGCTCGATCGTTTCATGGCCGATCGGCTTAATGCCAAGTACGAAGTAAGCGATAAAATGTCGGTAATGCCTCCTTGGCCCCACGGCGATCATCTCGACCCAGTTGCCCATGCTGACAATCCGTTCCGAAAAACGCATGGGCTCGAAGGTAAGTTCGTTGTGATGTATAGCGGCAATCACTCGCTGACGAATCCTATCGACACGATCCTACGCGCGGCGCTTGCCTTGCAGCACGAAGAGGATTTGGTCTTCGCTTTTATCGGTGGTGGTGTTCGGAAACAAGAAGTCGAAGCGGTTATTGTCGAGCATCAACCTCGCAACATTATTAGTTTACCCTACCAGCCACGCGAAGAGATACGCTACTCACTTTCTGCCGCCGATGTGCATCTTGTAACACTCGGCGACGACATGGTAGGTATCATTCATCCTTGCAAGATCTATGGGGCGATGTCTCTTGGTCGCCCGATCCTGTACGTTGGCCCCGTGCCGAGTCATGCGTCGGAGCTGGTTGATGAGTATGACCTAGGTTGGTCTTTAACGCACGGCAACGATGAGGCAGCAATCGAAACTCTCCTGAAAATCAAGAGTACAAGCGAAGATGAACTAAAGCGATTAGGCGATAACGCCGTTTCGGCAATCCAGGAGCGATTCGATACCAATGCAATGATCACCGAGTTTTGTCAGATAGTCACGCGCGGCATTCCTGCCGGCATCAAGTAGGCTGACCGCTTACGAGTGTTTGCATTACAATCACCAGCATGCACTGGCTTATAGGACTCGACGAAGCGGGCTACGGCCCCAACCTAGGACCGCTCGCCATTGGTGCCACCGCATGGGCGTTAACCGACTCGAGCGAAACCAACCTCTACGAGTTGTTAGCTAATGCGATTATCAATGGTCCGACCAAAGATGATCGGTTACCGATCGCCGACTCGAAGCTGTTGTACCAATCGAAGCAAGGGCCGAAAGGTGGCCTCGCCTTGTTGGAGCGGTCGGTCTTCGCAACTCTTAGATGTTCATCGCTAACCTGGACCGACCTGCTCGTCCAGCTCCAAGCTGATGAATCGAATCGACGTCTTGAGTTACCTTGGCATGAAGGGTTTGAGCTTGAGTTGCCACTCGACGCAACCGTCGATCAGGTCGACCGATCGTCCGAGTTACTAGAAGCCACGATGGCAACCGTCGGTGCTCGTATTCCAACAATGCAAGCCCGATAGGTCTTTCCAGCAGAGTTCAACGAACTGGTCGAACAGCACGGCACCAAAGGGGCGGCCCTATCGGAAATCACTATCCGCCTCATGCGTTCGCTACTCGAACAGCAAGACTTAATCGAACCGACGGGCGTTACTTTCGACGCAACGCTCGACAAGCATGGGGGCCGCAACCGCTATGGCGATTTGTTGCAGGAGCAATTTCCCGAGCACTTGGTAACGCCCCTCATCGAGTCGCGCCCCGAGAGTCGTTACCGTTGGGGCCCCCATTCGTTTTGTTTCCGCAGCAAGGGCGAAGCCGAAGCGCCAGTGGCCTTGGCATCAATGATCGCCAAGTTACTCCGTGAACTGTCGATGAAGGCATTCAACGCCTACTGGCAATCGCACCTGCCCGACCTAAAGCCAACCGCCGGTTACCCCGTCGATGCCAAACGCTTCCGAAGAGAGATAGCAGAGAAGCAGCGCGAGTTGGGGATCGAAGACCGCTCGCTTTGGCGCTCGCGGTGAGTAAGAGAACCACGAAGACACAAAGAACATGAAGGAAAAAACGAAGTAGAAAGGAAATCAACCATGGTGACACTGCGGATTAAAAAGGATTCGGTACCAAACCGCTCGTTGTGTCGCCTTGGTTCCATTCTTTAGCCATCAAAAAGACCCCCCACTTGGAGGGGATCTGTTTTCTTGTAAAAACCCCCAAACAGGGTGAACCTTCGGCTCAATTGTCCTGTCCGGTGGGTATGCCAGGGCCGTTTGTGGGCAGATTCTGCTTGACGAACAGGCCCCGGCATGAAAAGCTTGCGTTATCGGACCCGTTTGTTGGGACTGGGCCCTGGCCTTGCCGATAACCCCTTTTAGACTTGTTGGACACTCAGCAGTTGAGTGTCTGTTTACTTTCTCTCCTTGCCGTGCCCCTTGGTCAGATAACTGACAAGGGTCGCCCCCAGCGGAGCGTAAAGATGAAGATTAATACGATTATCGCCACGAACATTGCTATCGCCAACGCCATTCAGGCCATTGGTACGCAGATTGTCGTCGCTTCATCGTCGGTCTCATCGTTTACCTCAATGATGTTCCGCTGGCGCTCTGATTATGTGCGCGGCAACCGTGTCGATGTCGTGGAACGCGGCGTCGTGGAACGCAGTGTGATGGTTCATCACCTGCTTGGCTTTACGAGCCATTGCCTAGGGTTAAACCTTCTGGCGGGTCTGAAACCCGCGGCCCTGAAACCGGCAATGGCCCACGCGGCTGACCAAGCGTGTTGTGCTTATCGCACGATGCAACTGTGTCAGTCTCGCACCACCTAAGGCGAAGCGAATTGCCGGGCTGATTCGATTTGAAACCAAATTGAATTGAATCAAAGCCCCAAACGCTAAAACTTCCACGCGACACCGCCATACGACCTCGGTTTTTGCATTTTGCATTACCACCCTTTTGGGTCGTTGGTATTCGTGAGTTGTTTTTCCTCGGTTCGGTATAGGTAATCGTTTGATTACTTGAATCGCGGACAACTCGAAACCACAAAACACCGATCGTCGTTCTCATTGACAGAACTCTTGATCGTTTTGAGAGAAAGCTATTCCGATGTCCGCTATCGCTACACCACAAATCACTAGAACCACACGAGCCGACAGCTTCCGAGTTGATGGGGCACACACGGTTTCTTCCACTTCTTCCACATCACTGTCGCTCTTCAATGAAGACAGCCGGGCGGTGGAAGAGTTCGTTGTCAAGGAACCTGCAACAACGGCAGAACTGGTGATTGCTGCCCAGTCGGGCGATCGTAATGCCTTTGGTGAACTTGCCGAACGATTCGAGGGAATGGTTCAGTCGGTAGCGCTGCGCCGGCTCGGCAACCATGCTGAAGCAATGGAGCTTTCGCAAGAAGTATTGCTTCGAGCGATGGATCGGTTGCATCAGCTATCGGAG
>CAYGQU010000169.1:3313-6622 GCA_964352045.1 uncultured Planctomycetaceae bacterium | reverse complement strand
GCTGCATAATGAATGCTGCATAATGAATGCTGCATAATGAATGCTGCATGGTGAACGTTTACTTCATAAGAGGCGTCGTGCTACTAGTTCTGCTGAGCTGAAAAGCTTGATTGAGTCGAACGAGGCCTGAACCGTTAATAAACCTTGAATATTCCCTCTTGATAAAGTGACAACCGAAGATGGGTGAACGAACCTATAACTTCTCGGCGGGTCCTGCGACTTTGCCTGTGCCAGTCCTTGAACGCATTCGGGACGAAATGCTTTGCTTACCAGGCGTTGGAGCCAGCATTCTTGAGATTAGTCACCGTAGCCCCGCATTTGATGAAATCATCAATGCAGCCGAAGCCAACTTACGCAAGTTACTCGGCATATCGGATGACTACACGGTTCTTTTCCTGCAGGGAGGAAGCCGCCTGCAATTTTCGATGATTCCTATGAATCTGATGGGCGGAGATAAAACCTCGGCAGACTATATCCTAACAGGGACTTGGGGTAAGAAAGCGGCCGACGAAGCAAAGAAGGTTGGTTCCGTACGCATTGCCTACACAGCAGCTGACTCGAATTTTGATCATGTTCCTGCTCAAGGGCAACTTGATCTCGATTCAAACGCTGCTTATCTCTACTACTGTTGTAACGAAACGATCCAAGGGGTTCAGTTCAAAGAGGAGCCAATTCCACCGACAGGGGTTCCGCTTGTGTGCGATGCTTCGAGTGATTTCTTGCATCGCAAACTCGATATTGACAAGTACGGCATGGTTTACGCTTGTGCCCAAAAGAATGCAGGCCCCGCTGGGGTAACGATTGTAATCATGCGTAAAGAACTTGCCGAGCGTTCGAGCGATGAGCTTGGTAGCTACTTAAATTACAATACGCACATTGACGAAAACTCGATGGGCAACACGCCCCCAACTTTTGCGATTTACGTTAACAAGCTGGTAACCGATTGGCTGATTTCTGAATTCGGAACGCTCGATAAAATGTACGAGCAAAACAAGGCTAAAGCAGCCATGCTTTACGATGTAATCGACAGTCATTCTGATTTTTACAAAGGACACGCCCAAGAGGCTAGCCGCAGCGTGATGAACGTGGCGTTCAACCTCCCTTCAGATGATCTTACCAGCAGCTTCCTAGCCGAAAGCAAAGCGGCTGGACTGACCGACCTAAAAGGGCACCGATCGGTCGGCGGAGCTCGCGCTTCGATCTACAACCCTATGCCAGTAGCAGGAGTCGAGGCATTGCGTGATTTCATGCTTGATTTCTGCAAGCGTAATTCTTGATTAACAAGTCAGATCACGCTAACAAAACGCTATTTAAAATAACCTCAACGGATTGATCAATCCGATAGTTCCACCAACCTCTAGCCTCAAACGATTCTATGCCGAGCGTAATTGTCCTTGATCCCCTGGCCCAGGAAGGGCTCGATCTATTGGAAGCTGCCGAAGGAATTACCTACGAAGTCCGTACCGGTCTACAAGGAGAGGAACTCAAATCAGCCCTCAACGAGTTTGACGGGGCGATCCTGCGTAGTGGCGTCAAGCTGACGCCCGATGTGCTCGAAGGCAACACGCGTCTCAAGGCGGTTGTTCGGGCCGGAGTCGGTACCGATAATATCGACAAGCCCGCGGCGACACGGGCTGGAATCGTCGTAATGAATACACCTGCTGGTAATACGATCAGCACCGCTGAGCATGCCATTGCTTTAATGCTTGGCATGAGTCGTAATTTGGCCCCCGCTTATCAATCGCTCTTGGAAGGACGCTGGGACCGAAAAAAGTTTATGGGCTCGCAAGTTGCTGGCAAAACGCTTGGCATCGTCGGCCTCGGGCGCATCGGGCTTGCCGTCGCCTCGCGAGCCAAGGCACTCGAAATGGATCTCATTGGCTATGATCCTTTCATGTCAGCCGAACGAGCCAAGGAACTGGGCATTGAGTTGGTTGATAAGGTGGCTGATATGCTCCCTCGGATCGACTACTTGACGGTCCACACTCCTCTGACTGACGAAACTCGTAATTTAATCAGCACAGCCGAGATCGAAGCGATTAAACCAGGGGCCCGGTTGATTAACTGCGCACGAGGTGGAATCTACGATGAAGTGGCTTTGGCGGCTGGCCTCGAATCTGGCAAACTGGCCGGCGTAGCGCTCGATGTTTATCCTGACGAACCTTGCACCGATAGCAAACTGTTTGGAATGCCAGGAGTCGTCTGTACGCCCCACCTCGGTGCCAGTACCGAAGAGGCTCAAACACAAGTTGCTGTCGAAGCGGTCGAACTCGTTACGGCTTTCCTCAAGACTGGTGCGATCAAGTGTGCTGTGAACGTTGCGGCTTTGGACCCACAAACATTGGCATCGCTCAAGGGGTATATTGATCTCGCCCATCGTTTGGGACGGATGGCTTCGGGCATTGTGCCTAGCGGGATTTCATCTTGCCGACTGACCTATCGTGGGGACTTGGCTGAGAAGGATACGAAAATTCTTGCTTCTGCCTTTGCCGCTGGTTTGCTTGAGAATGCGATGGGCGAAGAAGTGAATTTGATCAATTCTCAGTCACTGTTGAAAGAACGAGGAATTGAGCTTTCTACTGAAAGTTGCAGCCAGAAAGGGGCATTCCGTTCGGCGATGTCCGTCGAATTTGCAGCCGGAAAGAACAAGCACAAATTAATCGGCACACTGTTTGGTGCGGACATGCCTCGATTGGTTGCCATTGATGATTATCGTCTAGAAGCATTCCTTGACGGTTACTTGCTCTTGTTCACACACAAGGATGTACCAGGCATAATCGGTGCAATCGGAACCTTGCTGGGTCAGCATCAAGTCAACATTGCCCAGATGGCTGTCGGCCGTGATAAGCCAGGTGGCGAGGCGATTGGCGTCTTAAACGTCGATGGTGTTCCTGCCGAAGCCGCACTCGAAGCAATGCGTGCTCACGATGCGATTAGCAGTGCAACCGTAGTTGAATTACCAGCAGCTGGCACACTGCCAAGCTGGTTAGGTTAAGCAAAGCTTTGCTCGAATTTAGAGAAGATGGCAGCAAAATCGTTGAAGGTTGCACAGCCGGCTTTGAGAGTACAAATTTCGTAGCTTAACAAGACGTTAGGCTTCAGGCGGTTTGAGGCGAAGGACGAAAACAGGGGGAGTCGTGCTGTGTTGAGCCCTCCCTCCTATCATCCCTCCGACACCTCCTATGCTTAAATCGAAGTCCAAGGCAGCGCCGCTGCGCGCTAATGCTGACGCCGTTAATTCCGCTGCTAAGGTAGAGCCTGGTTTGGCTCACACCGTGCATACAGCACTTCACCAGAGCCCCTACTTGT
>CAYGQU010000169.1:0-3303 GCA_964352045.1 uncultured Planctomycetaceae bacterium | reverse complement strand
CTACTTGTCGGCTCATAAGTTCCAAGTCGAAGCAGGCGATGGACACGTTCGCTTGCACGGTGAAGTTGGTTCTTATTACGAGAAGCAGATGGCCCAGGAGACCGTCTTGCGGGTCGATGGGGTCGAAAGAATCGAAAATTTGCTGCAAGTCGCTTGGTAGATAGGCCCTGATTCCGAACTTGGTTTAAAACCAATTTCGACAATAGGGTGGCCAAAAATCGTTGTGGCATTTCTTGCTGTAAGAGCTAAAACTAGGAGCTTCGCTCTTTCGTTTCTTGCAAGCAATTGGTGCCGACGATGGAATCAGCTGATAATTCAGCCTCGCAATCGGATTCTGAGAAGAAGACACGAGGTCTTAGGGGGCGTCCTCCCGTGTTTGATCGGACTAAACGTGAGGTCGTCGTTGCCCTGGTATCGGTCGGTTGCACACGTACATATGCGGCTCGCTATCTTGGGGTCTCGCCCCAAACGGTGCTCAACACCGCAGCACGCGATACCGATTTTGCTGTGCGAATCGAACAGGCGGCAGCGAATCTCCAGATGGATCATCTACGAACCGTCTCGACAGCCAGTCGGCGGAGTTGGCATGCGAGCGCCTGGTTGCTCGAGCGAATTGCCCCCGACCGCTTTGCTAACCCACATAGTCGGTCCGCTCGCCGACAGATTCTCAAGCGATTCCGAAAAGCCATTTTTGCGATTCTGGAGGAAGAAATTGATGAATCCAGTCTGAGAGAGCGACTCGTAAAGCGAATTCAGCAAGCCTTCGTCAAAACCGCATGACCCCGCTGGTTGAAGGCAAAGCTTTCGATTCAACTGGCGTTCAAGCTTGCCTAACCCCATCGGCTAGTAAGCAAATTGACCTCGATTTGGGAAAATAAGCCTCCTGACTAGGCCGTTGTCTATTGAAAACACGATAACGGCTAAGGATAGGGTTAAGATCTTTTTAACGAGGTTTGGCCATACGGAGCTCAGCAAGATTCTAGGCTTGGTACGAGTTGTAGCGAACCGTTATCAAACTCCATTTAACCACCATTCATTCGTCAACAGTTTGCTCAACCAACAATTTTCGATTCCTTTTCGTGGACATTTGCTATGAGCTACCTCATAAAGCACCTGCAAAATAAGTATCTGGCTGCTTATTTGGGTTGTGTGATTTGCTTTGGACTCACGCAACAGGCCATGGCTGCCGGTTGGTACAACATGCCCACTTCGCTGATGCAGTGTATAGGCTATGGCTATGGACCTGGCTACCATTCGCCTCTGATTTTGGGACCGCGCATGGCGGCCGGAATCGAGGCAAAGCGCACGGTCTACGTTCCACGAGCCCCAATTTCGTATCCGAGTGGAACAAGCTTTGGTGATCCATGTCATGTTGATTCTGCTTGTGATGGGATGCCACCGATGGATTCATCGTTCCCTGGAATGATGCCAACGAATAGGCCAATGACAAGACCGGCCATGTGGGGTCCAATGGATAATTCGATGTCGCCTGCTATTCAGCCAACGCTTGCTCCTACTATGAATTTGACCGCACCTATGAATTCAGCACGCGGCAACATGAATTCAACCGCTGGCACTGTTCTGCAAGAGGCGAGGAAGCCAAACGCTACTCGAGGCGCCCACCCTTGGCATAGGTAGCCTCGCCGTATCAATTACAGTTTACTACTGAATTGAGGGAAGAATTGGTAAGGGTTCACCGTGTTTTTTTTGTTCAAACTCATAGCCTGCTTAACTTTGTTGGCAAGCTTGACATGGTGGATCCATCGTGGCTATCGTGCGAAACAAAAGGTACGCCGGCTGGCGACTAAAGCGTTGAAAACGTTTGAAAAGGACCTCGAACGGCTAGCTCTTGCGTTTAATGCAAAGCTCGAAGAGGGAGAGGCAAACGCCTCTCAGCAGAAGCTGCTGTTTATCAAGCGGTTTGCTGATCGTCCGAAGCTGGCAACCGACTTCTTTGCCGGCGAACTTTATGCCCTGGTCTGGGTCGAATTAGTAGCTAGGGAAAGCACAGAAGGAACGAAATCTATCGGGACCACAACGAAAGGAACCGCCCTCTTCCGTTGGACAGAAGGGAGGGGGGGGCAATGGATACCGACCGACCGTCTGCTAATCGACATCACACCTGACGAGGCACTAAATCAGTACAAGAGATCGCTAACAAGGCTTTGAAGTCTTGCATACGCTGATCAAAAAGTCCTATTCCCGAATCACTTCCCCATCTTGCCGGTTCGCGTAAAAGCGATGGGCATTGTCGTCAATGTCGTAAGCAATCGAGCGGACCGAACCATCGCACAGGGCCATGTTCATGCTCCCTGAATGGGCGCTACCAAAAGCAGTAACATTCTGAAAGACAGCACCCTCGTTGTAGTCGGCCGAAGGCCGAAAGTCGGTGGACCCTAAATTTTGGCTGAAAGCTAGCCGATAGCTTACTCTTCCAGAGCCATACTGGGGATTAAACGCTACCCGTTGGTTATCCCATTCGTAGCCGGCGTACATGGATTGGTTATCACCATAGGAACCAGTGGCTGTCGAGTGTAGTGTGCTATCGTCGTATCCTTCGGGACTAACAAACTTTTCGCCGACCAGATAGGTCTTGCTTGTTCCGTCGCTGACCTGAGATAATTTAACTTCACTTCGGAAGTAGATGGTTCCCGATTGGTACTTATCGTTGAAGAGTGTAGTTGATCCTGATCGGTATTCATTCTTTAGATCGTTTTGCGACCAATCAAACCCAACGGCACCCGCGTAACTGGTTGGAGTCTTCAATTTGAGCCCCGTGTTCACATAGGTTGCATGATAAATAACATCGCCTGCATTGGCAGCGTAATCTCCCTTAGCAACGGTTGCACCACTTACGAAGCTTATTTCGCTTGCTAGTAATCCACTGTCATGAATACCAAGCGACACATTCCTTCGGCTTGGGCAGTTGAAGGTTCCTATCGGCGTGGCAATGAGCTGTAGGATAGCTTCTTGGTAGGCTGGGGTGCCAATGTCCAATCCTTTGCCCAGATCTCGCAATGAGTTTTCTTCGAGATAGGAGAAGACACTATAGTACCAGCTCCCAGGCTGATCTTCACCATAACCTGAATTGGGTTCGGCAACAAAATAAGTGCCCCACCCGCCCGATGGCAAAAAGCCATTGGAGTCTTCGTGTAGCAGGGCCGAAAGGGCAATTTGCTTGAGTTGGTTTTTGCATTGCGATCTTCGAGCCGCTTCGCGTGCCGCCTGAACGGCCGGCAGCAAGAGGGCAACCAAGATGCCAATAATGGCAATCACGACCAATAGTTCGACAAGAGTAAAGCC
>CAYGQU010000168.1:2563-6637 GCA_964352045.1 uncultured Planctomycetaceae bacterium | reverse complement strand
TATGAATCTTGACTATAAGTTTTATCCATAGCGGGCTATCGTGTGAAAAGCTATCGCGATTTGACCCATCCAGGTGGCTACCTGTCCGGAACCGATGAGGAAAGGGCTGAGGAAATGAACCAAGCCTTAGCTGATCCAACAACAAAAATGGTGCTTGCTGTTCGAGGTGGTTACGGGGTAGGGCGTATTTTAGATCGGATTGACTTTTCGCTTTTGGTTGCACAGCCAAAGCTTGTCTGTGGCTATAGTGACTTAACGGCTTTGCATGCGGCGGTCCAACGTCGGGCGAATTTGGTTTCTATTCATGGACCAAATCTTATCGGCGGCCTTGGCGAGGTCCGTCATGTTGCTGATCAAGAAAAGCGAGCATTCCATCGACTTGTTGATTGTAATCAGCCGAGAGAGGGGCTCGACTTGTTGCTTGATGCGGATAAAAGTCGCTTAGAAACCTACAGCATGGGAGATGCCGCAGGACGACTTGTAGGAGGGAATCTGGCGGTGCTAACTTCTTTGATTGGCACCCCATACGAACCCGACTTTGTAGGCGGGATTCTATTTCTAGAAGACATTGGCGAACCATTCTATCGAATTGATCGCATGCTGACGCAACTCTTGCAGTCGGGGGCCTGTGCGCAATTGAAGGGGGTAATCCTGGGGCACTTTACCGACTGCCAATCGGAAGGGAACGAGCAAAAAGATCGTGACAAAGCATTCTTCGCCTCTTTTTTCACGCATTTGAAGATTCCCCTATTGGCAGGTTTTCCGGCTGGGCATGAGCATCCGAACCATTCGCTTCCGATGGGGGCATATGTGCATCTGAATACGACAAGCCAAACGCTTGTCGTCGCTCAAGCTTGATGAAACTAACTTGCTAATAAGAAGTTGACGGCTACCATTTTTGCGCGGTACTAAGAAGGACCTGCGCAACGGATGCTACCTTCTTGCATCATTACGTTATAGGGTAGGGTGGGGAGAAACCTACGGTGGCGGCTCCCTTTAACCTTACAAAAGCATTATTTGAAGATGACGACAGAAAAGCAGCTAGAATCCTTGCGTATTGGTGGCACGAGGCTCGTCATTTTAACTGAAGGCAGATCCGACCCTTTGTCGGCAAAAACAGCCAATGTTTTGCTGCGATATCGTGGCGAAGAAGTCCTCGCATTGCTTGACTCAACTCAAGCGGGGCGCACAGCAGGAGAGCTGGTTGGAGCGGGTGGAAACACACCAATCGTCGCTACCCTCGATCAAGTCTCTTGTCATGACGGACAGCTGCCAGACACCTTGGTGATTGGTATCGCACCTGCTGGAGGAAAGATACCGCTCGAATGGCGGCCCATGTTGCTTGATGCTATAGATCGGGGCATGTCGATCGTTTCGGGACTCCATGAATTTCTATCGGAGGATGAAGAAATCTCCCACGCTGCCAAAACAAAGGGGGTAAGCCTTTTTGATGTGCGGAAAAATCATGAACGTGATGTCGCCACGCGGCTCGATCTTGACGAGACCGGAACGCGAATCCTTACGATTGGACAAGATTGTTCAGTCGGTAAGATGCTAACGGCACTAGAAATTGCAAGGGGCCTACAACGCATAGGCCGAGATGCAAAATTCGTTGCAACAGGACAGACAGGTATCATGGTCGAAGGTGATGGTTTGCCGATCGACTGTGTTGTTTCCGACTTCGTTAACGGAGCGGTTGAAAAACTTTGGCGAGTGAACCAGCACCACGAGTTAATGATTTTTGAAGGTCAAGCAACGATTACCCACCCCCGTTTTTCGGCCGTTTCAACTGGTTTACTACATGGTTGCAATCCGCATGGCATGATTATGTGTTACGAAGCAGGGCGTAAAACGATCCGAGGAATGGATCATCTTCCCTTGCCGAGTCTCAGAAGTGTGATCGAGGCCTACGAGCACCTCGCAGGCTTTGGAAACCCTGCCAAAGTAATTGGCATTGCAATGAACAGTCGCCGGCTCGATGACCAAGAAGCAGAAGTAGAACGTGATCGGATAGCACACGAGTTTGGCATTCCTGTCGCAGACCCCATCCGTCATGGCCCAGGCGTCTTGGTCGAGGCGATAGAGAATCTGCATCAGGAACGAAGCGGACATCTAGCTGCTAGTGGAGAGCCATCATGATTCAGTTGGATCTGAAGGCTTACCAATTACCTCTAAAGCACGTTTTTACGATCGCTCGTAGTTCGACAGCCGTGCGGGATACGCTAATCGTATCTCTTACGGTCAATGGTGAAACAGGCTACGGTGAAGCAACTGCCAACACTTATTACAACGCGACGATTTCTGAATTGAAGGAGTCGATTGAATCGGTTCGCAATGCCTTGGCAATGTTCGTGTTTGACCATCCTGATGAGCTGATTAGCAAGTTATTACCAATGCTCGCAGGGAAGCTAACTTCAAGCAATTTCGCGCTATGCGCCTTAGATCTTGCTATTCACGACTTGTGGGGTAAGTTACGAGACCAGCCAGTGCTTCGGCTATGGGGACTTAGTACCATCAATACACCCGTTTCGAATTACACGATAGGAATAGATACGATTCCTAAGATGGTTGCAAAGATGCAAGAGGTTGCCGATTGGCCACTTCTGAAAATAAAACTTGGCACGGACAACGATTTAGAGATCGTTCGTGAATTGCGAAAACATTCGCAAGCTCGTTTTAGAGTCGATGCGAACTGCGGCTGGAATGCCGAACAAACTATCGAATACTCTCACGAACTTAAATCGCTTGACGTCGAATTTATCGAACAGCCCTTGCCAGCGGAAGATATCGCAGGGGCTGAAAAAGTATATGCCCATTCAGCATTACCAGTCATTGCTGATGAAAGTTGCATTGTTGAATCGGATGTGATTAACTGCTTAGGGCGCTTTCACGGAATCAATATCAAACTTGTTAAATGTGGCGGACTTGCAGCTGCACGTCGAATGATTGCAGAAGCTCGCGACTTTGGTTTAGAGGTTATGGCGGGATGTATGACCGAATCGACGGTTGGAATCTCGGCCCTTGCGCAAATTGCTCCGATGCTCGATTACGTCGATATGGACGGAGCGGCTCTGTTGGCTGAGGATATTGCTTCAGGGGTCTCGGTCGTGCAAGGCATAGCTTATTACCCCGATCGACCAGGCAGTGGAATTCAAATGCTTTAGAAACGGCAAAGATAATTCGCGTGAAGATCAAAGCTCAGTTTTTTTTGCTTATCCTGAGGAAGAAACTATGAGAATTCAACAACGCTATGATGGAATACTAGCCTTTACAATGATGGCCATTACATTGATAGATGGATTGTTATCAGTCCCGCTTTTTGTGGCAGAGGCAATCGACGAGAAGCCTTCGGTCCAAGAAGCGATGTTGAAAGCGGTAGGACCTGCTATCAAGGCACATCGTGGGGTGGTTACTCTCTCGTTGGAGCATCTTGAATCAGGAGAAATTTTTCAGTTGGATGCTGATCGTCCGATGCCTTCGGCAAGCATGATCAAGTTTCCGATAATGCTG
Organism: uncultured Planctomycetaceae bacterium; assembly: GCA_964352045.1. Taxonomy (GTDB): domain Bacteria; phylum Planctomycetota; class Planctomycetia; order Pirellulales; family Lacipirellulaceae; genus CAYGQU01. Next base: position 3,127 of record CAYGQU010000168.1, on the reverse strand, counting down.
TCGGTCTATGCCGCTGCGGCTCGCGATGAGATCGATCTTGATCAGCGGATAACACTTAAGGAAGCGGATAAAGTACCCGGCTCAGGGATCCTGACACAACATTTCTCGCCAGATACGGTTATCACGCTGCGTGATGCAATTCGGCTGATGATGGCATGGTCAGACAACACGGCAACGAATTTAGTCATCGATTCGGTAGGTATCGAAGCATGTAACAAACTAATGGAACGGCTTGGTTATCCAGTAACCCGACTCAACTCGAAAGTCTATCTGAGAGATACAACAGTCTCTCCAGAAAGGAGTGAAAAGTTCGGCTTGGGGCGTATGTCAGCTTCTGAGACAGTCTCATTGTTCAAAAAATTAAAAGCACATGATCCTTTTGGCGTGGGTGTCGGCAAGCCCTATGGCAAAGCGGGGCCAACGCAGATCCAAGCTTACTGCGAAGAGATGATGGGGCATCTGTACAGTGCGAACTATGGAACCGTCGCCAAGAATTTGCCAGCCGACGTGAAAGTCGCTCAAAAAGGTGGGTCGGTAAGTCAGTCGCGTTGTGAAGGGGGGATT
>CAYGQU010000168.1:0-2553 GCA_964352045.1 uncultured Planctomycetaceae bacterium | reverse complement strand
CGGATAATGAAGATCGAAGCTGGGGTCCTGAAAACGAAGCGGAACTACTCATGGCCGAAATCGGTGAAGCATTCTACGATTGCTTTGCGTTGCCAGACATGGTGGTTGCTCCCAGGTCGGTCGCGAGGGTGTTAACCATTGGCGACGACGGGCCATTGGTCGAATCATTGCAAAGAACGATTAACGCTCGATTAACCAAGGGACCGAGACTGGGAGTCGATGGAGACTTTGGTCCAAATACCGAAGGTGGAGTAAAGCGATTTCAGCAATCCGTCGGACTCACGCCGTCCGGTAAAGTGGATCTTGCGACCTGGAAGGCTCTCGGACCGTTGGTAATGACCGACACGCCAGTTCCGCCTCCCGAGGTAGTCAATGCTGAGCTATTGCCGAGACAGCCTCAGGATGCATTAACAGGCCCGCCCGTAACTACTTGTAAGGCGTGGGCAATAGCCGATGGTAAGACGGGCGATGTTTTATGGGATTTTAATGGAGACGCCGTCCGGGATCCTGCTAGTACGACAAAAATAATGACCGCCTACTTGGTTACTTGTTTAACAGAAAAAGACCCTGACGTTTTAGAGGAAGTGATTACTTTTACCTCCTACGCCGATGATACAACTGGCTCGACAGCCGGGGTGCGGGCAGGCGAACAGGTTAAGGTTTCTGATCTGCTCTATGGTTTGATGCTTCCCTCAGGAAACGATGCCTCGGTTGCTTTTGCTCAATACTTTGGAAATCGTTTCGATTCAAAATTAGACATCCCCTACGACCGATTTATTGAGGCGATGAACCTCAAAGCAAAAGAATTGGGCATGACCAAATCTGGCTATCGTAATCCGCATGGGTTAACTGCCGAAGGGCATGTCACTAGTGCGAAGGATTTGGTGAAACTTGCTCATGTCGCCATGCAAAACGAAACATTCAGGAAAGTAGTTTCCACACGCCGATACGGAGTGATGTTAAAATCAATCGACGGTTACGAGCGAAATGTTGTTTGGAACAACACCGACCGATTACTAGGCTATGAAGGTTTTTATGGCGTAAAGACGGGGACAACCGGCCCGGCGGGTGCCTGTTTAGTTTCTACTGGTGAACGCAAAGGCAAAGATTTGATCGTCGTAATTCTTGGTGCTACCAGCAGCGATGCCCGGTATGTTGATGCACGAAACCTCTACCGTTGGGCATGGGCCGAGTTAGAAGACTGACCTTAGGTAAATCCTTATGAATTTTAATAGCCGATTCGTTGCCTATGTAACGCTCGTTTTACTTTCGGGAACCGTTTTAGCGAAAGAGAGAGCACCGATCGTTGTAACGCCCGAGGCGGCGAAACTCCATGCGAGTTGCTTGATGATCGATGGTCATAACGATTTGCCATGGGAAATTCGTTCGCAAGGCTCTTCGGATTTCACGAAACTTGATATCTCGAATCCTCAGCCCACACTTCAGACCGATTTACCTCGGCTTATTAAAGGGGGCGTGGATGCGCAGTTCTGGAGCGTTTGGGTCCCCGCCGATACAGCTTACCGTGGCACTGCGCTTGCTTCGACACTTGAACAAATCGAACTCGTTAAGTTGATGATCAATCGGTATCCTGAGCAACTCGAGCTTGCGCTGACGGTGGATGACATTGAACGCATTTCAGCGCAAGGAAAGATTGCTTCTTTAATCGGTGTTGAAGGAGGGCATTGCATCGAGGAGTCTCTCGGCGTACTGCGGCAATTGTACAGCCTTGGCGCACGTTACATGACGCTCACGCACTCCGATACGATTCCTTGGGCTGATTCAGGTACCGACGAGGAAAAGCATGGGGGATTAACCCCGTTTGGCATTGAGGTGGTCCATGAAATGAATCGACTTGGCATGATGGTTGATCTATCTCATGTTTCAATTCCTGTGATGGAACAAGCCATCGAGGCAAGCTCAGCTCCCGTGGTATTTAGCCACTCTTCGGCTGTCGCGATCGCCAATCATCCAAGAAACGTACCCGATTCTATTCTTGCAAAATTGCCTGAGAAAGATGGAATTGTCATGGTGAACTTCTTCTCCGGATTTGTCGTTCCTAAAGGGGCAGAGAATTACAGCATCATTTTTAAAATGCGACGTGACTTAAAAGCTAAGGGACTAACCGATCTGGAAGTTAAAGGTAAAACCTCGCTTTGGTCTAAGCAAAATCCAATGCCTAACGGAACGATTCACGATCTGCTTGATCACATTGATCATATCGCAAAGCTTGCTGGTGCAAGGCATATCGGTATTGGCTCCGATTTCGATGGCGTGAGCGTTTTGCCCGAACAGCTGGAAGATGTTGCATGTTATCCCAGAATCACTCAAGGTTTGCTTGACCGCAATTATACTGAAGATGATATCCGTGGTATTCTTGGGGGGAATCTATTGCGTGTTATGCGGCGTGTTGAAGAAGTGGCCGCAGAACTTGCGGCTAAAGAGTAATCAACTCATTTATTTGCAAACAAATTGATTATTGCCAGACAGTGTGAGCGCCTTTCTTGAATCACGATGCCACGACTAAGTTCGCAGCGGCAGACGAGCAGCTGG
>CAYGQU010000167.1:5556-6639 GCA_964352045.1 uncultured Planctomycetaceae bacterium | reverse complement strand
CTGTGTTTTGACTCAGGTCGAAGAGGGGGCTGCCGACAAAGAAGAGGCCCTTGAATTGTGCGATGATGACAATAGTCACATGGCACGGGTTTTTGAAGCGGGGCTTCGTCGTTGGGGTCGGCCTGTTGTCGAAGTCGAGCAAGCCGTGTTGGACGAAGGCGAACGTTCGGCTGCGTTACTTCGTAAAAATCTTCGCGTGATCAGTGGCGTTGCTAATATCTGCCCACTGCTCGGACTACTCGGCACTGTTTGGGGCATGCGTGAAGCATTTGATGCCATCGCTTCCGCTTCGGCTATGGGTAAACCCGAACTACTTGCCGATGGGATTAGTCAAGCGTTGCTTTCGACAGCCGCGGGCTTGGGCGTTGCGATACCCGCCATGATTGCATACTTGCATTTTGTTGGTCGGGTTGATTCGTTGGTGAGCGAAATTGATCGCAATGGACAAGAACTTGTAAATCTAATCTCTGCCGAGGCGCTCGACGAAAAACGAAGCAATAAAAGTCGAAGCAAACGAGCTGCTTAAAGCTTCAGATTGTGATGTAGCCAACACAGGAACAAAACAATGCCAATCAAACCGACGATTGAAGATGGCCTGCAGATCAATCTGACGCCGATGATAGATGTCGTTTTTCTCTTGGTTATTTTTTTTATGGCAGCAACCCAGTTTGCTGGGGTTGAGCGGACGCTCGACTTGGAATTGCCTGAGGTCGCTGGCGAAGGAACTGGCGTGGTTGTTGCTCATGAACCAACCATTGTTTCGGTTCAAGCCGACGGTTCGGTGCTGCTCGATGGGAAAGGCTTGTCGCTTGATGACTTAACTGCGGACCTAAAAACACTCGTTGCCGATCGCCCCGATCTAGAAGTTCTACTCAATGGTGATGCCCGTTGTGATTTTCAGAAAGTTGCAGCTGCCCTGGCGGCTTGTCGTTCGTCAGGGGTAACGAACCTAGGCATCACGGTCGAAGTTGCAGCAGCCTTGGGCGATACCACTACGCGATAGCGAGAGCCAAATTTGAATTCCGTGGCCTTGCCATGCATCGAACCTACGCTATTTGCCATTACCGGCCTGCCGGGCGGGGC
>CAYGQU010000167.1:0-5546 GCA_964352045.1 uncultured Planctomycetaceae bacterium | reverse complement strand
GGGCATGGGTGAGCGTTTCGATTGTGGTCGGCTCGATGTTCGCTTGCATCGGCTTGTTTGCCCTTTCGAGAACCAATTGGGGAAAGTCCCGACCAACGCATCGCTACGCTGCCGCTTCGTTAGCGGTCCATTTAGTTCTTTTGGCCATAGCGAGCACGGTTCGCTACGGGGGTGCCCAGTCAGGGGGAGTCGATGCTCCGCCAGTAAAAGTGAAAATCGTAATGCGTGCGCCAGAGGCTGAAGACATCGAGTCGGAAGAAGAGCTAAACCCTTCCCCCATAGAAACACCTGAAGAAACACTCGAAGAAGCGGCCCAAGTACCAACCCTTCAGCCGCCAGTGCCGACGACAGCACCTTTAAGTGCGCAAGCGATAGAGCCGACCCCTCCGGAATTAATTCCCGATGTCGAGAAGCAGCCAATCTTTGAACAACCCCTTGTTTCAGCCGATACAAATTCCCTTGCCGAACCTCGCTTCACCCAATCCGAGTCACTTAAACTTCCGGGCTTTAGGAGTCCAGAAGAAGTTACTTCTGCTACTGAGACTATGCAACAAGAAGCCGATTCGAATCGGGTGGCTGTCGAAAATTGGATTGCTCCATCCGAAGCACAGCAACCAGTCGAATCCGTCATAGCGCCTGCTAATGGCCCTTTTGCCTGGAAGTCTGCTTACAATACGCGTGGTGAACAGCAGCGTCTACGGCTTGCGACGGAAGAGGGAGGAAGCCAAGAGACCGAGAACGCTGTCGCCCATGCGGTCGATTGGCTTGCCCGATCTCAACGACCTGACGGCGCTTGGGATACTGCGCGTTGGGGAGCGGGCCGTGAGCAGAAGGTGCTCAACCATAATCGTGGGGGCGCTGGTATTCGTGCCGAGACAGGCCTAACGGGCTTAGCACTCCTTGCGATGCAGGGTGCTGGGCATAACCACATCGAGGGCCCTTACCAGAACACGCTTCGCAATGGGCTTGCTTATTTGCTCGAAAGCCAAAAGCAAAATGGTAGTTTGGCCGGCGAAGCAACCACCTATGCCGCAACCTACTGCCATTCGATGGCAACGTTCGCCCTTGCCGAAGCCTTGGCCACAACCGGTGACGAACGGCTTCGTCCAGGCGTCGCGGCAGCCATCGACTACCTGATTCGCAGTCAAAGCCAAGTGACTGGTGGTTGGCGATATCGACCAGGCGATCGAGGCGATATGAGTCAAATGGGTTGGGTCCTGATGGCACTGCGAAGTGCCGAGATTGCTGAAATTGTTATTCCCAATGAAGTGTGGAACGGTATCGAAAGGTTCCTAAAATCAGTCGAGCGGGGCAACCAGGGCGGACTTGCTGCCTACCAACCCGTCGCTCCGACAAGCCCAACAATGACTGCCGAGGCGCTCTACTGCCGACAGATTCTTGGTTTGTCGCATGTTCAACGACTCGCAACCACTGAGGCGGTTTCGTATTTGTCGCAAAGATTACCTTCCCAGGCCGCAAACAGTAATCGACCAGTTAATTTTTACTATTGGTACTACGCTACGTTGGCACTCCACCATCAACGGCAAACCGATAGCCAAACACGCGAAGCATGGCAAAATTGGAACGATTCGATGGTGCACAGCTTGCTGCCTCTTCAAGTCACCCAGGGTCAGAATCAAGGGAGTTGGACCCCCACCACGCTGTGGGGAGGCTACGGCGGCAGGGTCTATTCGACCGCCATGGCCGCCATGTGTCTCGAAGTCTACTACCGTTACGACGAAGATCAGCTCGGTCGCGATCCTTGGTTAGCTTCGCGTATTCGGCCCTCGCAATCGGTAATTAGGCGTTAATAGGTCGATAATGAGGGTTTCGAGGGCGACTTCTTGCCTGATTCGGGCTTTTGGCGGATTCCAGCCTATTTGACGCTACCGAACGACAGCGTAAACTTAAGTTAGGTAGTTGTAATGACTTAATTAAAGGCTGCCACGGCAGCTCTCGTTTTAGGAACATCGACTCACAGTCGGTCTAGCGCTATGTTTACTCCTGGTCCGTTGCAAATTCTTATCGTCCTGGCAATTGTTCTCATCTTCTTTGGGAACCGGCTGCCTCAGCTTGCGCGTTCGTTTGGACAGAGCATCGTTGAGTTTAAGAAGGGTATCAAAGAGATCGAAGAAAGTAACGACGACGAAAAGAAGAGCTGATTTACAAGCGGTTCAACCAAATGTCTTGCCCGATTTCAATTGTTCTTAGCTTCCTCCTTTCTGTTGTTGTCAATTCGATCGAGAACGATCCTAAGATGCCTGATTACTTTACCTCACTTCATTTAGCTGATTTTTTCATGGCACCGACATCAAGCCTTGCCTTCATGGGGCTGGGACCTGTTGAGATGATGATCGTCGGCGTCGCAGCGGTGCTCCTCTTCGGACGTAATCTACCTTCAGTTGCACGTTCGGCCGGCAAGAGTCTTTCCGAATTCAAAAAAGGAATGCAAGACCTGCAAAACGAAGTTCGTGTTTCGATTGACACCGATACCAATGTCGTTGCCTCGAAACGTTCTACGCCCGTCATGCCTGACACGGATGATCTAAAGGAGGAGCATGACGAGACAGACTACGATCATGGCTTGGATGATACTGACTATAGCGAGCGTCGTGAAACTAGCTCTGTAGAAGAAGAGACAGAACTTGTCGATACGATCAACGACGAAGATGACGAACTGTTAAACGAAGGCTACCCCTTGCCGCGCAACGCAGGTTCAGGCATATCGGATGATAGCCAGCTATAGCGATTCCACACAGGATGACTTCCCTGCTAATTGGGGACCAATCTGGCATCGAGCCACAAGGCATCGTCGCCGACGTCGGCTCCATCAGCATAGTCGACCGTGAGTACTAGCGCACGGGCACCTGCAACTTTCAAGTCAATTGGCACCGGCGAGTCACCGGTCCGAAGCACCGGACTCTCGTAGATCGAACGAATCCCTTCTGCCTCAACCAAAAAAACGCGAAACAAGGCGCTCCCCAGTGAGGTTGGTTCCACTTCGCTCGCGTCGGCGATTCCAATTCTTGCTTGGAAACGAGCTATTGTATCATCTAAGGCATAAACTATTCGCGAGGCGGTGTGCATCGCGATTCCCTTGGCAAAGTATTGCCCTCCCGCTTTGAGACGACCTTCGATTGGAAGTTTGTCTTTACCATAAGGCCAACGGAGTGAAAGATAAGGGGTATGCTGATAATCAATCGGCTCAAGATCAGACAGGTAAATTGCCTGTTTACCGAAGGGCTGCACAAAGACAATCTCGTTAGCATCGCCTTCAATTGAAAAAGATGCGGAGGCTTCGATTCGATAGCGATCGGAAGAGATCTCTAAGCTTTTCACTTTCAGCAGCGAGCCCTCGACAAAGCCAACAACATATCGAGCGGGAGGGTGCTTACGCACCGTGTTTGGCATTTTGCCAAACCGCAGCGTGGCAATTCTATCGTATGGTAATTCGATCGTCTCGCCATAAAGTTCTAGTTTTAGTTCTTCGCCACGGAGTTCTACAATTTTTCCTTCGAGACGATCGCCATCGACGAGGGTGACTTGATCTTCTTCCGAATCGGTAACTAGCCCACCACGTTGTGAAAGCAGGTCGGCAGTGTTGCTAATTTGCTGTGGTTGCCGTTGGATCAGGGCAACATCCGACTTCGCAAGCCGTATCGACTGGTTTCCTCGATTCAGTTTGATTACATCTTGATCGAATCGAATTTTGTCGTTGCTAGTCCATGTTTGGCTTGGCACGAGCAGCGAACCATCGTCCAGTAAAATTTGCTCCGAAGAAGTAATCGGGGCAGGATTTCCCCAACGAATCAGCTGATCGGTCTTGGTAGAGAGTAATGGCTCGATCGCCGATTCAGCTTGTTGTTCATTGATTAGAACCGTTTCTGCCAGTCGGTGTTTTTCTGTTGCTTCAACAGCAAAAGAGTTGCCATATATCAAGAATGAAACCAAGGCCAGGAACGTTTTATTCCAATGAGGACTTAAAGAGAAATACACGAACGAACTAGTTCTTCTGGAGGAAAAAATTGACTCTCCACACGAAAACGTGGGGTGGGAAGGCAGCAGCAACTTCAAATTAGACAGCCATAAAAGTTCTTCGAGATAAATTACGATCCAACGGATGTAAAAAAGGTTACCGCTGAAAAATAGGTAAGGAGTTATTCGGTAATTGCAGCATAACGCACGCCATTGCCGTTGCGTAATGCGTGCCATTCCCGTCGGGCCAAGATCCATCGGGAGCTTGTTTTGCCAGCATTTGATCTCTGGCAGCCGGATACCAGTTGACCCATCGTTGGTCACCCGCATGCCACATCGCTTGGACGGCATAATACTGTCCATAGTAAAAATGAGACATGTTTCGTCTTCCTGCGTCGGGCCGATTTTTTTCTAAGTAGTCGAGCCCTTCGTTGATTTCATCCCCGTCGTATATGCCGGCACTGTAGAGCGCGACAACACCTGCAGCTGATCGGGGGAACAAGCTTCGATTATCACGCGGCGTGTAGCCAAAGCCTCCGTCGGGATTTTGGCAATCGCGAACGTACTCTTGGCATCGTTCCACCGTTTCGGCGGGTACATAGATGCCCGCATTGCGAGCAGCACGGATTGCCATGATTTGGCAAATGGTTACTGACAGGTCAGCGTCAGTTGGCGTTGGTTGATAGCGCCAACCTCCTTCGGGATTTTGTGCCGAAATGATCAGCTTGATTGCGGCCGCAAGTTTGTCGCGTAAGTCGTCACGGGGCGTCATGCCATATACCTCGGCCAAAAAAAGTGTTGCAAAGCCATGTCCATACATGGGGCCATGGCTCGTCGCACCATCGACCGCAATAAAGCCACTTGGCTGAGTGTGTTGGATAAGGTAATCAACACAGCGATCCAGATTTTCGCCATAGGGGCCGCGTCCTGGTGTGCTTCCACTCGATAAAAAAGCCATTCCCGAGATGGCCACAACGGCTGGATTCTTACCGATGCCACGCCCGCCGTAGCTTCCATCAGGTAATTGCGAAGAGGCCAGATAGGCCAGTCCCCGGTTGATTGCCTCCTCCGCCGGAGCGGTCATGGCGGCAGCTCCTTCTTCTGGAGAAGAAGATTCAACTGCCGTGGCAATTGGGGTGAGAAACACCAACGGGCATACGAAGCAGAGGAGGCGAACAAGAAAAATCACTCGTTTGCCTCCGCTTCACGTTCAGCCAAACGCTGAAAGTACTTTTCAAGCTCTTCTTGATACTCCGGCAAGAACTCATCGGAAGAGCTTTGCACCATTTGCTCGCGTAACCGAGCGGGAAGATGCCCCCACGCGGCTTTCATCAAATCCTCGGGTGTTTGAGCATTGGCATTTACCGCTGGCGCAGATCCCATGCGGGTGGACGAATCCTTAGCGGCTGATTGCGATTGTTTGCTGCTAGTTTTTTCTGATTTGCTTCCTTTGCCAGGCTTTGGTTTACTTCGCTTACTTGCTTGTTTTTCTTCGCCTGGCTTGGGTTCGCTCTTACCTCCTCCCTGGCACTCTTTTTCCATCTGAGCGATCAATTGATCGAGATCAGCAA
>CAYGQU010000166.1:0-6643 GCA_964352045.1 uncultured Planctomycetaceae bacterium | reverse complement strand
CTTGTTGGCAAGCGACTTGGGGTCCGGGGCAATCGGGGATTCATTCCCGAATACCAACGTGAGCACGTTACCGCCGAGCGCGTTGCAACGCTTGATCGCGTTGTTCGATAATCGCAAAAAACAAGAACTAAAATTGGTTCTCTAATCTGGCTTGCAATCCATCAGCCAAGGCAGCCACACGTGGATCTGAATCTCGAAGCGAGCGATTCCACGCAGCTTCAACAAGCACCCGTTGCGATGAGCTACCCAACATCGACAACGCCGCCACGCGTACCTCAGGCGAAGGATCGCTCGCCAATTGAAGCAGCAATCGAGAGTGATCCCCTGAGTAACTTACCATCAGATTCTCAACTAAACGGAGCCGATCCTCTTCGTTATTAGACAGGAAAAGCCGAATCTGATCGAGCTGCACCGTACTATAACCTCGCTCGGTTAGTGCTAGGCGTAAGGCGTACAAACGTTCTCCTTCGGGAGTAACGACCTCCGGCTCGGGCGGCTCTTGTCCGAAACGAGTTCGATCGGACGGACCCGACGCTCGGGGTGCTGGTGAATTGCTGACCGCCAGTTTCTCGGCATTCTCCATCAGCAACGACAAGAGTTGACGATCATCAAGCTGAGCTATTTCTATTGGCAGCAGATCCTGAAGACTATCGAAGTGGATGTTGGGATCTAGTTGATCGGTTTCGGATTCTCTCGGTTTATCTTCAAGCTGTGTTAAAGGTTGACGCTCGAGTGATCCCTTAGATTGCCAATTCGGTTGCCACGGCTCTGGTGATAAATCGGTTACTTCATTAGGCACTGTTCGAATCGTATAATCCGTTGGTGTGCGAGGGCTTTCAACCTGAAATTGTTCTGTCGCCATCGGTAGTGATACAATCCCGAGAGTCGAATCTTCTTGCAACGAACGTGGCTCGTCGGGGATTGCTTTAAGCATCTTGTCTTTCAATGATTTAGCAAGGCTTGGAACCTCGGTCACTTCGAATTCGATTTCAAGACGATCAGGAGTTCGTTCGAGCGTTTCCAGCAATTCATCGATCGAAGAGATCACAATCCCGCGGTCTTGTACGCGCAGTTGGGGTGCAATCTGCAAAATGCGATAAGCAATTTGGTTGGCCCACTTCTTGCCCGTCTGGGTCAGTTCCGGCGAGGCTGCTTCTAACTTTTTAAGAAAATGATTCAAACGATTGCTAAGTTCAGCAGGATCTTTCTTGGCAAGTTCTGACAACCAAGTATCAATACGAACAAACAGAACATGCCGAGCTCGTTCGGCGATTCTAAGATCATTTGACGAGGCATTGCTGATGAGAGCTTCAACTCCCTGCTCTTCCATCGCAAGTAAGAGCCGGTAGATAGCACTTGGGTCATTGGCCTCGGAAGCGGCAACCTGGGCAAAACGGTTAGCCAAGTAGCGGTTCACTGCACGACCAGCCATTCCCGTTAGCATGGTGATGGCGATCAAAGCCAAAGCAAGTCGAATGCTGGTTCGAGTCCAACGGGGCACAATCAAAAACTTTCTATTGAGGGACAGAGCGAGGTGCGATTTTTGCTGAGCTGCCTTGCTAGGAGAAGACCGATTTACTAGCTAGCAGTGCCATCAGCCAGGTCACCTGCTTGTTTCTCTAACGTTAAGTGCGAATTCGAACCGAAGATTAGGGAAGCCTCACAGAAGGCACTACCGTTACAGATTTACACACTGGTCAGCTGGCTGGTTGTGTCAACGTCATACCTGGGGGGGAAGACGTATGGCGTGCTCTTCGCACGCACTTGGCTTATGGTGCGCTAGAAATGCTAGACGCAGAACGCTCATCGTTCTGTTATTCTCTCTTTTATTCGCATCCTATGCCAACTGCTCTGCAAATTCAATTTGGCAACATGCTAGCGGAAAATCGCCTGACAAGGGGTCAGCCGATCGTGCGCTTCGCAAAGAAGCCATTACTAATATACCCTGGCAATCGCTCTCGGATTCAGACGAGAAGCTTGTCAAGCATGTCGTTAGTAAGCCAACGCTTTATCGGTGCTTACCAACGAGACTCGTTGATTGTGATCCTCAGCTATACGACCTTCTGCTTGACCATCCCGAACTTGTGGTGGATGTCTGGAGTGTCATGGGCATTAGCAAACTAAGCGTCGAGAAAGTATCGCCTCGGCTCTATCACATGACCGATAGCACGGGCACCGTCGGTAAAGTCCGAGTCTTGCATACCGATCAGCCGGTTAGTACCTCAGAAGGAAAAGTCTCACGGCTACTGATCTATGCCGAAGGCGTTTACGAAGCGCCGCCGATGCCACGCCCGATTCAAGCAAACTGCGTGTTGATTCTAAAATCAACTGCTAACACCGAAGCGAATGGTCGGACCTACATTCAAGCTGAACTCGATTCGTTCATTCGGCTCGATCGTACGGGTGCCGAGTTGATCCTCAAGGCGATTAACCCACTTGTCTCAAGAACAGCGGACCACAACTTTGTTGAAACAATGCGATTTGTCTCGCTATTTTCCCGCACAGCGGAGACCAATCCTGATGGTATGGAACGCCTTGCATCGCATCTCACGAAGGTTGAAGAACCGGTACGACAAGAGTTTGTCACCGTCTGCCACCAAACTGCCTTGCGTTCTGCTAATCGGCGTGAAGTACGCACTGCTAGCAAAGTCAGTACATCGCGCGAAGTAAGTCAGACAATATATCGATAGCAACCAGATGGTTATTTTTACGAGCCAACGTAATGCTCAAATGCCATCTGTGCCACCTTCTTCAAATCAAGTTTACCTGATCCCAATAAGGGCATCGTCTCAATTTCCATAAAGCTATCAGGTGATGGTATCCAGAGGTTGGGTAAGCCAATTGACTTGAGGTGTTTGCAAATCTCTGCCGGCGATTTCTCTATTGGAAGATGCAGCACAATGAGTCGTTCTCCTTTACGCTCATCGGGTACGGCTGAAACGACGGCAAGTTGCTCTTCTGCGTCGTGCCCTCCCAAAAGCTGTTGAATCTCTTCTTCGACCCTGAGATGAGGCACCATTTCGCCTCCGATCTTAGAGAAGCGGCTTTGCCGACCCGTGATGAAGATGAATCCCTCGGAATCAATTCGTGCGATATCTCCTGTCACATACCAATTGTCACGGACCACCTGGGCTGTCTTCTCATCGTCGTCAAGATAACCTTGCATCATGTTAGGTCCTGAGACCTCGAGCATTCCTTCTTCGTTGGTGCCCAACGGTTCCCCGGTTTCGGGATGGACCACGCGAACCTTAACGCCCGAAACGGGCTGACCAATGCTACCTTCTCTTAAGTCGATATCTTCGGTCGTTGATCGCGAGGGCGGGACATTAACTGAAACTAATGGGGCTAATTCCGTTGCGCCATACCCTTCGACAGGCCTAACACCGAAGCGTGCTTCAAACGCATCACTGAGTGGCATCGGAAGTTTCTCGGCACCAACGACAACGACTTCAAGTGTTGCGAAATCTTCTGGCGGCACGCGTTTCAAAAATGATCTTAGAAAAGTCGGCGTGCTAAGCAAAATCGTTGCGCCACTATCGCGTGCCAATTTTCCTACCTGCTTAGCTTCGAGTGGATTGAAATGATAGGCAGCGCCAAGGCCAAGTATAAGGGGTGTCCATAACGTTACGGTATAACCAAACGCATGAAAGAAGGGCAAAATACCTAAGATCACGTCGTCATCGTTCAAGCGAACCACATATTCCATCGCCCGAATGTTATGAATGATATTTCTGTGAGTTAGTTTGACCCCCTTCGGCTGGCCAGTCGAACCCGAGGTGAAAATGATTGTAACCACATCATCCATCTTGATCTTTTCAAGATCCAACATGTGATCAGTAACCCACCAGGGAAAAACATAAGCCCCTGCCATACCTGCGAGCTTATCGGTCAGCTTGAGCTTAGGGCGCAAGTCTTCGAGGCAAACGATTTCAGCATCAAGCTGTGGGTCAAGCTTCTTAATCACTTTACGGCTGGTAAGTACATGCTTGAGCCCCGCCGCTTTGACGCAAGCATTCATCACCTCATTGCTGGCTGAGTAGTTCAAGTTCACCGCAACACGCCCTGTCAGCGATACGGCAGCGTTAACGATCAAACCGCCGTTGGTTGGGGGTAGCAGTATTCCGACTCGCGTTTCCTCTTCAGATAAAACTTCACGCAGAAGCATCCGACGGAGTATCAGTGAACGGAGCAAAATTTGTCCGCCCGTAAGCTCCTCACCTGTCGAATCCATTGCCTTGCGACGGTGGCGAGCCTTCCGAAGAGAACGCAGCATGGCCCGTGGTAAAGGAAGGGCATCAACCATAAAGGGATGGGGTTCCGAGTTGCGTGCGGTATCGTTTGACATCAGTATCGGAGGCCCTAATCGTGCGATTCTTGGAGACAAAAGATGGAAAATGATTGCATGGGAGTTACAAGAAGAGACTCGTTTGGCAGTTCCACCCTATAACCCACCAGCAAATAGCTTCTTTCAACTATACAATCATGAAGAGTTTTCGTGTACGATACTAATGGGTTCGCCGGTTAAACGCACGACCAACTTTTCACACTCCCTGCTTTATTTTTGAGCAAAAACCTATCAATTTGAGCCCATTTGCTCGTATTAGCATTAGAAATCTAAGAGGTAATTCCCTTGGCAAGTGTTTCTCTGCATGATGTGCATAAGCGTTATCCCGATGGCTTTCATGCTGTGCGGGGTGTTGATCTAGTAATTGAAGATGGTGAACTTGTTGTACTGGTCGGGCCAAGTGGTTGCGGCAAATCGACAACGCTAAGGATGATTGCTGGCCTCGAAACCGTTTCATCTGGCGAGATTCGCATTCGAGACCAAATTGTCAACGGTGTTGCGCCTGGCGACCGTGATATCGCTATGGTCTTTCAAAACTATGCGCTTTACCCTCACATGACAGTACGCCAAAACATGGCGTTTGGTCTCCGAATGCGGCGCACCCCGAAAGCCGAAATCGCCAAGCGTGTTGCCGAAGCTGCCGGGATGCTTGGCATTGACCCCCTGCTTGACCGACGTCCTAAAGAGCTTTCAGGCGGTCAGCGACAAAGGGTTGCCCTGGGGCGAGCCATCGTACGCGATCCGGCTGCCTTCCTGTTCGATGAACCACTCTCGAACCTTGACGCAAAGCTCCGTTCCGAGACCCGAACCGAAATCGCTTTGCTGCATGAACGACTCAACTCGACCATGATCTATGTCACGCATGACCAAGTCGAAGCAATGACCCTCGGCCAACGTTTGGTTCTCATGAACCATGGCGTGGTACAACAAGTCGATACACCTTTAGAAGTTTATCGCAAACCGGCTAACCAATTTGTTGCTACTTTCATTGGAAGCCCAGGGATGAATTTGTTACCAGGCGAAATACAGGCAGGCCGATTCCAGGCTCCGCAACTAGGAGCCTCATGGCAAGTGGGGTCGGCACCCGACGGCCCTGCCGTGCTGGGTGTTCGCCCTGAAGACCTTATGCCTGCCGAGGGATCAACTCCTGTCTTTACAACAGGACGTCTTGGCACGGTCGAGCAACTGGGGCATGAAACGCTGGCACACTACCACTTGAATCAATCGAACGCACAAGAGTCGGAATCGCCCATTTGTGTGGCCCGTCTACCTGCTGAATATGGCAGACCGCAAGAAAGTGAAACGCCGCTAACGATTCGCCCCGAAGGACTTCACTTGTTCGCAGCCGATGAACAAGCGGCTCGACTTAACTGAACGGCTTGCTAACGCTATTCGTCGCGGATACTACGCTGTAGCTGAATCACTTGAGCACGGACTTCTTCCATGCTTGGATTCAATCGCAATGCCCGGCGGAACGACTCGAGCGCAGCCACTGGATTGTCTTGGATTAAATAGCACTGTCCCATGCCAGCAGCAGCTGTGAAGTGATACGGATTGATTTCGAGCGATTGATGACAATTGCGAATTGCTGCTTCGTACTGAGCCAAATGGTAATGCGCCATTCCTCGCTGTGACCAAGCCTCAGCTATCCAGGGCGACTCGTGGATTAATTGCGTTGCCAATCGAATCGCTTCGTCGTATTGTTTTGCTTGGTTCAACCGAATCAGATTGCGGAGCGTAAGGCGTTGCTCTCGGCTTCCTACCCGGCACCATAGATCGCGAATACCGTTCTCAGCAATCGTCCGTACGCCGCGGTCACGGTCCGTAAGGGCCCGACCTACCACCGCATTCGAGTTGTAATCGCCCATGAAACCAAGTGCCAAGATCGAAGCCCGGCGTGCCGAACGATCACCCGTCTGTGCCAATCGCTCGATCGTTGCGCAAGTGTAGTAGGTAGCAACTTCTTTGATGTATGCTGCCGAATCTTGATCATCAAGGTATCTGCCGTAGGCAGCGATAATGCGTGGCGATTGCAGTGAAGGTTCTTCCACAACTGTAGCCTTGGTAATAAGCGATCAGGCTTTCCAACGCCATTACACTCGGTTTAATCCTGTTCGGCACTTACTCCCTGCTCCCAACTGAATGACATATTAGTCGAGGGCTAGCCGATATCTAATTGGGTTGGAGTTCTCCTCGGAACCATGAGGGTCTAGACTGGATAACTTCCAACGCCTTACTCCGAGTCTAATCACGCCGACGGATTGCGCAACGAAAAAGAGCTGCTAGCAACCCTTTCGA
>CAYGQU010000165.1:0-6688 GCA_964352045.1 uncultured Planctomycetaceae bacterium | reverse complement strand
GCGGTGCTCCGGTCGTGAACTCGTTTCTAACGATTTACTGGGCAAAGCGAATGAAAGAGATTGGCCCGATCTTCCTCGCGGGCCTCTTTATGGTATTACTCGGTGCTGTGACGGTGTTGGTTTTTAAGCCTGCTCCGGTCAAGCATGCTGACGCGAAGCCAGTGGCTGCCATTTCGTTTGATTCCGAACCGTTAGTAACCACCCCAACAGGTAGGCTCATTACGAAAGTACAATCCGAGACCGAGGAAGCTGGTGAATCAGCCGAACAACCTACCGATATAACAAATGATGAAACCTTGGCATCGGAGATGGTTGCTGAAGCAGGTATCGTCGGCAAGGGAATCAGCAACTTTGGTTTACAGATTGCTTCGATCCTGACCGTCATTGTCTGTTGGGGGGCTTATGGGCCTGTCTTGCACTCAGGGCAATCGGCTATGCAGCAGAGTCGACTTAGGCCTTTCCTTTGTGTCGGGTTAGCTTACTTTGCCATTGCGGTCATCGTACCCAATCTGCTGCTTTCCAGCGGGATGGCTACCGAAGCGAGTGGTTACCATTTTTGGGGAACTTCCTGGAGCCTTGCGGCCGGTGCGGCAGGAGCCATCGGTGCTTTGGGAATCATCTTAGCCTTCAACTTTGGTGGAAAGCCTGTCTATGTCATGCCACTGGTATTCGGCGGTGCTCCGGTCGTTAATACTTTTGCCACGGTAATCGCCAACGATCAGCTTGCGGATCTTCATCCAATGTTTTTGGCTGGTTTGATTTTGGTTATCAGCGGTGCTGCCATGGTGCTAATTTTCGCACCGAAAGGGCCAGGGCCAAAACCTACTGCCGAGAGTAACCCGAAGGTCGAAGAAGGCAAAAAAGACATACCAAAACCGGACGAATCTCCAGCCGTTTAATTTACGGTTTAAGGCTTACTGCGACTGGCTTGTTACTGCTTCAGGTGCCACGAACGCTGCCAAACCATTCGATTTGTTTGCGCGGGCAAAAATCATAGCCGCGCTCTTCGCAAATGGCTTCGAGCCAGGGCGTGCGCTCATCGAGTTCTTCAAGAGTCGTACCCTGAGGCATGAGCAACACACGATCAGGATTCACTGACGGAAGCTCGGCAAGCAGGGCTTCAATCTCGTCGATTTCATCAGGTTGATCAACGACAAATTTTAATTGGTAAACATGCTCTTGCACGAGCTGGCGAATCACTTTGAGGTTCAGCCGCGTTCGTTTGTGCCGAGCAGCCCAGTGGGGATGATTCGGCTTGTCTGGTGCCGAGGCAGATAGCTTGGGACTAATCGTCATGAGGTTGCAAGTCAGGGGCAGGTAGAGTGTCCCCGAGGTTTCGATCGTGATGTGCCGTTTACGTCGACGTAGTTTTTCGCAGAGCGGAATCAGTTCAGAGAACAGCATCGGCTCGCCACCAGTAAGAACGACATGACGGCAATCCCATTCTTCTATCTGAGCAATTACCTCATCGACTGAAAGGTCGGTCCCTTCTGGTTTCCAGGAAGCATAGGGCGTATCACAAAACCAGCAGCGAAGGTTACAGCCGCTAGCGCGCACGAAAACGCTCGGCTTGCCGGTGAGCAAACCTTCACCTTGAACCGATTTGTAGATTTCAGCAATCTTCACGAACGAACATTTCAAGGATAGATTTTCGTATGCAAATCAATTGTCTTATTGACCCAATAGACTAACCATCTTGTCCACTCCGTAGCAAAGGGGGGATACCGAAACCCCTATTGATAGCAGATCGGATCGACCCGACCTGCCTCCGTGAAGCCTTGTTTTCTCAGGTGGCAAGCGTCACAAGAGCCGCACGAAATTCCCGCCTGATTGGGGGCATAGCAGGTATGGGTAAGACTGTAATCGACTCCCAATTCTGTTCCTCGGCGGATAATCTCCCCTTTTGTTAAATGAAGCAAAGGGGCGATGATCCGAATGGCAGGGCCCGCGCCCGATTCGTTAGCTTCGACCCCAACGCTTGTCGCAAGGTTGGCGAGTGATTCAAACGCGGCTACGAATTCGGGCCGACAATCAGGATACCCACTGTAATCGACCGCATTGACGCCAACCAAGATCTCCTTAGCACCAACTACCTCGGCATATGCCAACGCAAGAGAAAGCATAACCGTATTGCGAGCAGGAACGTAAGTAATCGGGATCCCCGTTCCAATTTCATGGGCAGAACGTTTTTGAGGGACGTCGATATCGTCGGTCAGCGCGCTGCCACCGAACTGAGCAAGATCAATCGAAAGGGTACGGTGTTCGACCACTTCGAGCGAAGCGGCTACTTTGGCGGCTGACTCGAGTTCAAAACGATGTCGCTGCCCGTAGTTGACACTCAAGGCATAAAGCAGCCGCCCTTCCGAACGAGCGATGGCTCCTGTCGTCGCCGAATCAAGGCCTCCCGAAAGTAGGAGTACTGCCTTTGGTGAATCAAATGTTTTAGACAAATCGACGTTGCGCAAGTGATCGATACTTATGTTGCTGGGTATTATGGAGACTTGTGAGGTGCCGTGTGGCTTTTCCAACCACTAGCCGAATTATATGGCCTGAATACGATTGGCCTGAATTATGTGGCAAGTGGGATTTTGTTAAACCAAGGCTGATAATCTAGCCTTCCAATTTACTACTTCAATCAACGACAGGCTAGCGAGTCGCCCCGTCAGGGGTTAACTTTAGGCATCGTAGCCGATGAGGAATCTATCATTGGCTATCGGACGATTACACAATACCCCCCGGTTACAGAAGAACTTGACAGAAGCAAAATGTCGGAATCAAGCCATTTACTCGAAACTTTCGAGAATCAATTTCCCGAACGTGAGTACAAAATTGAGATTGTTCAGCCCGAATTCACGTCGCTCTGTCCCAAGACGGGTCAGCCTGATTTTGGCACGATTACGATAACCTACACCCCGAAGAAAAAGTGCTTAGAGCTTAAGGCGCTGAAATTCTATCTTCAAGATTTTCGTACGAAGGGTATCTTTTACGAGCACGTCACGAACACGATTTTGGACGATCTTGTAATCGCTTCTCAGCCTCAATGGATGAAAATTGAAGCAGCCTTTAATGCACGAGGTGGAATTACCGAGACAGTCACAGCGATTTACACCGCCGTCATTTGATCGGTAATGCATTTGATCGGCAATGCAATTTTATCTATTGCGTTAACTAGTCAGATCGACTGAGTTAACCGATAAATCGGCATCGAGCGTCGCGTCAGCTTGGGCTTTCAGTAGTGACTTAAGGCCGATGTAACTCCACATGGTTGCAAAGCAGGCACTGAGCAAAAATTGGAATCCAAACAGGTTGGGCGAAGTAATCATTCCAATTACTGAACCCCCGAAGCCAAGTCCTATTACACCAATTTTGCTCGTCACTTTTTCACGCCATTGACGAGATCTCGCTAATTCAATCGCATCACGAGCCGACGTGTTGGCTAAGCTCCTCAGAGCTGCCATATCGGTATTGATTTCAGGCGCGTCGCTTCCCTTGAGTTGCGAAAGATTGGTAATCGGTGGTCCCTTGGGAGTTGATGATTCTTCCCTGTCTTCGGTGACACTGGCTTTCGCAGAGACTGCCATTGGTTTGGCCGAGGGCTTTGAAGAAGAACTCGTAGTTGATTCAGGAGATACATCACCTCGAATCCGAGCCATCATCTTTGCCATGTAATCGTCTACCGACTCATCTTCATCGGATTCATCGCTTTCAGTGGATGCTTCAACAGACGGCATAACCGTTTGTAATTCAGAAGAAACCATTGGCTCTTCGGCCGGGAAACTCAATTTTTCCGTTTCAGAATCATCTTCAGGAACGAGATGCGAAAATTGTTCAATAAAGGAAGCCGGTTGGTAGGGATCGTTACTTTCGCTCGGTTTTTCAGTTAGGTTCTCTTCGCTATCACCTACTTGATTCACCTCTTCTTGCTGAAATTCAGCAAGTAGCGAACCAACGGGTAAGGCAACATCGGCTTCCGCTTTAGCATGATCTTCCGAATCAGAATCTACCTCAGCATAATCTTGAGCATCTTCTTGGTCAGGTTCCGAAACCGCAAGTTGTTCTAATGCCCAAAGTTCATTCGGATTAACTTTGGAAAGAATTTCATTAGAATGAGTCTCGCTTGGCTTCTCAAAGCTTAAATCCTCGCTTGAATCTAGACTTTGTGGTGCTAAGTGTGACGCATCGTCTAGGTTGGCAAGAGGGGATTCCTGATGCGCAAGGGGTATGGCAACTTCTTGTTCACTGTTTTCTGAAATTTGAGAATCTTCGGGCGAAAATTCCTGATCAGCATAGGCAGCCTCTAAGTGCATTTCGAGTTCAGCAATGCGTTCATTCAGTAAATCATTTTCAGCGGCTGAATCGGTCATTTGTTGATGTAATCGATCAAGTTGCTCGGCAAAGAGTTCGATTTTATGATTCGTTTCAGCAAGTTGAATCCGTTCTGCTTTCAACGACCTGACAAGGCGTTTCACTCGTAAGTAGTTGTGCGTTAACCGCTCGCGGCTAACCTGCGATGTGCCTTCGACTCTAATAGGTTGTGAATTGTTTGAATCATCTTCAATGAACTGGGAGATAGCATCTTGATCGGCTACCGAATCAAACTTTGAAGCAGGTGATTCTGCAGGTCCAACTTCCTCTAGTACGGTGGCTTTTACCCTAGTTTCTGTCGTTTCGGCTGTATTTTGAGCAAGATCGCTATCCTTGTCTTTCGCACTAAAGTCATTTGCATCAACTTGTGTTTCTTGATGAGAGTCGATTTCGATTGCCCAAACATCATTGACTATTTCGACTGCTGAATGTTGATCGAATTCTTCGGCAAACTTCTCTGTAACGACTTCGTAACTATTGGTAGGAAGCAATCCGCAGGAAACTTCGTGCTTCGCTTCATCACGAGGCTCTTCGGTCAAGTTCTCACAAACCGTGGATTCGATCGCAATCAAACTCTCACTGCTGAAATTCTCTTCTAAATGAGCATCTTGGAAATCTTCTTCAGGTTTTATCACAGTCGATGTATCGGTTTCAGACCTGTCGATTTCCGACACTTTGATTTCGATCGCGTTGTGATCTTTAGTACCAATCGTAAGCGTATCACCAGAAGTTAAAAGACTCTCTTGAAAGTCTTCACCATTAAGGCTGGTCTCAAAACCCCAGCGGCGAATAATAAAACCTTCTTCCGTGGAGCTTACGACTGCGTGAAGAGGTTTCAAACCAGTTCCGGTTAAACGTATTTCGCATTTTGGGGCCGTACCAATTTTGACCGGACTCGATCCTAGTAGAACTGACTTGGGTTGGTTTACCTCGTTCGACCAGCGCATCTCTAGCCCATCAATCGCAACCTCAGTGTCATTCGTTGCTAAGGACGCAGGTCTTTCTCTGAGCAACGTATTGCCTTGTAGGTTGGCTATCGGGTTAGTTGGATTTGACGGGGTGGTCATGTTGCAAATCGCGAAATAATCGGGGGGAGCTATAAAATCGAGTGACGCTTCAAGGAGTCCAATCAACGGATTAGCTGTTCAGTCGTCTGATTGATTTAGCTCGTAGAACAGTGTCGGTCAAAGAGTTATTACCTTATTAACTAGCAAAAAAGAGGAATAATGTTAGTCGTAAGTGACTGCTAATAAATGCTTTACGGCGATAAAACGAGGATTTCAGCTGTCCGCATTTTAGCCATGCGCAAAAATGACTCTAAAAATGCAAACTATCGAGGGCAAAATGCGTACTATGTTTGCGTGTGGACTTGATTGGATTAACGGTGCGGTTTGCCGTTGTTTCGATTCACCACATGCCGAAAACTATTGATTTGGCACACCTAGATGACACAACTTTTATAGCAGAGCTTTTATGCGAACAGCTTGAACTGGACTTCTTTTGACAGGGCTTCTGAGAATTTTTCGATTGGAAGCAGAGGACTTTAGAGAGAAGCAGTTAGTAAAGTTCAGTTGAACTGCTTTCTTACAGTTTGGCAGACAAAGGCTCGAACGGCACAGAAACACGAGGCAAAAATGGCAAGAAAAGAATCAATTGAAAAGCTGCGAGGTCTGCTTATTATGCGGCGAGACGCGATGCGGCGTGCCTTGGCAGGTGATTTGAGCATGCTCAAACAACTTCCCGAGCTTTCCGGAAGCGATGTGGTCGATGTCGCACTCGACGCGGCACAAGACGAAATCAGCTGCCAGTTGGCAGAAGTCGAAAGCCGTGAACTTGGCTGCATCGAAAATGCACTGGAGCGTATGAAACAAGGTTTTTACGGCATGTGTGAGGTCTGCGGCGCGAAAATCCCTATGGCACGCTTAAATGCTCTTCCCTACGCAACGATGTGTATCGAATGCCAACAAGCTTCTGAAAATGGCAATCTCGAAGAACGACGTAACAGCGATTGGAGTCGCGTAGTTGATGCCGGTTTTACCGATTCCGAGATTTCCGTTGCAGATATCGAATTGCAATGATTACAGATTTGCGTGCATTTTTGCGTAGGACACATTACAATTCAGCAGAAATGCTTGTTCGATGGAGCAAGTTTTGGACTTCCCATCAGAGCAAATAAAAAAGAGGGCCCAGCAATTGGCTGTGGCCCTATTTTTTAGACACCCAGCTAAACGACTGCTTAAAAACCAATTAGCTTTCGGATAGTCAGCCGGCGATGACTGCCAAACAGCCTAAAAAATTATGACCACGCAAAATCAAAACTCGT
>CAYGQU010000164.1:0-6694 GCA_964352045.1 uncultured Planctomycetaceae bacterium | reverse complement strand
CAATACCACCTCCAAGCGAAATCCCCGCTATGTTTGCTCTCTATATCCAGTTGACAAAGAATCAATACGAAGCAACTTTTTCGATGCTCGAAGATTGCCTTTTCAAATGCGATGATGGTTATTGGAACGAACCGGTGGCTAATCTCGCCTACTGCCAAGCAGTTTTTCACGCACTATTCTTTACCGATTTGTATTTGGGGAGCAATCTCGATGAGCAACGCGCGCAAGATTTTCATCAACAAAACCCAGCATACTTTCATGATTATGAAGAACTTGCAGGAAGGAAGCAGAGATTGTTTTACGAAAAGCCAAAGACAATCGAGTACTTTCAATTCTGTCGAGAAAAAACTGCAAGAGTCCTTTCGTTAGAAACCGAAGTGAAACTTTCGGAACGTTGTGGTATCGATTGGCTTGAGATGAATCGTGCTGAACTGCACATCTATAACTTAAAGCATTTGCATCACCATGTTGCACAACTCAGTTTACGATTGCGGCTGAATCAAGGAGTTGGGGCTGATTGGGCTAACTCCGGCGAAGAGCCTGATTCGCCGACCTAGATTAGCGGTATAACCAACGAGCTCCAAGCGACGACAATCGGAGGAGCAATCAGACCAATCAGAAGTCCCCCACCTATCAAGTCGGTAGCTCGAATGTGTCCACTGCCATAGACAATCGCATTTGGTGGAGTCGAGATTGGCAAACACATTGCAGTCGAAGCAGCCAAGGCGATCGGCACAGCGAACCGAGGATCGGCTTGACTTTGCATTAAGACGGCAATCGAAATGGGGAGCACCAAGTTAGCTGTTGCGGTGTTGCTCATCAAGTTCGACATCACAACCGTGGCATAACCAAAACCTATTGCCATTACGTAGGGCGTCCAACCCTCGGTAGGCAAGCGATCAACAGCCCAAGCAGCAAGACCAGTAACATCCATAGCTACGCCAAGCGCTAAACCACCAGTGATAAGTAGCAAAATATCCCAGGGAAGGTTCCGAATCTCTTTTGCGGTAAGGATGCCAGTCCCCGTGAGTACGGTGATGGGGATAAAAGAGACGACGGTTGTTGGAAGTCCATGCCATGGGCTAGTGATCCAAAGCCCAACCGTCACGATAAAAGTTGCCACGACGGTAAGTTGTCTATGCTGGGGGACTGGCTTTGCTGCAGCATCAGAATGGAATTGCATTTCGGGCATCGAAACAAAAGCGGTTCGGCCCAAATAAGCCAAAACAAGATAAGCCCAAGTAATTGCAATAAGAAAAATTGCAGGCGGCGCGGCCAAAAGCATCCACTGCGCGAAGTTGACCGAGTTGTCTCCCTTTAGTAGGCCTGCTGCGATCGCGTTGGGAGGGGTTCCGATGATGGTCCCCATGCCGCCCAAGTTGGCTGCAAATGCTACGCCCAGCATCATCGCTTTAGCCGCCTTGGCATCCTTAGGCAATGTCGCCACCAATGGCGTAAGCATTGCTAAAACCAAGGTTGCTGTTGCTGTGTTAGAAACAAACATCGACAAAATAGCTGTTACGAGCATAACGCCCATCAGGACCATCGCCGGCCTTTGTCCGAAATAGCCAAGTGCTCGCGCTGCTAGCCATCGGTCGAGGCCAGTCCGCGAAGCGGATTCCGCCAGGCAAAATCCACCAAAAAACAGCCAGATCAAGGGACTTCCCCAAGGTGTAATAAAAAGATGCCAATCTTTCGTATCGTCTTGTAGTCTGCCAGTTGGATCGCCTAGCAGCACAATCATGAGGCCAATGATTGCTAAGCTGGTAGCAAAGGCGGGTATCGCTTCACTGATCCACATGCCTGCAGCAAAGATAAGAATAAAAAGCGCTTTGTGTCCCTCAGGTGATAAACCTTCGTACTCTGGCAGAAAAGTAATCGCTAGAGCTATGATTAGGCAAATTAACGTAGCGGCTAATGTGCGTACTTGTGAGAATTGAAATAGGCCAAGCAACCGCCTCGCATCGTTCCGACTGCCGTGGAGCATATTAGGCCACTTTCCTGAATCTTAAATACAGATTAGTTTTTTTAATGGGTTTGGTTGGATTATTATCACAATCAAACCGACGGCCCACAACGGCTTATTGTTTCATCGGTCAAAAATAATATGACAACTCACATAAAGTAAAAGACCTATAGGTCCAGCATGAGAATTCTTCGCTATCTAAACGCCGTGCAACAAATTGTTTATGGAATCGAACACGCCAAGGGGCAAGTAACGCGTGCGATTGGAGATCCATTTCAAGGTATACAAGACAGCGGTAAGTCGGACGAGGCAGTGAAGCGACTAGCACCGATTGAACCACGAGCGATTCTTTGCATTGGTCTTAACTACGCAGCTCATGCCGCCGAAGGCAATCGCCCCAATCCAGAACGGCCTGTGTTGTTCATGAAAACTCCATCAGCGGTTCAGCATCCTGGCGACCCGATTGTTTTGCCTCGGCAGTTGCGTAGCGATCGTGTTGATTACGAAGCCGAATTGGCAGTCGTTATTGGTCGAGCTTGCAAAAATGTTTCTCGCGATTCAGCACTTGAGTACATTGCCGGCTACACTTGCGGTAACGACGTTTCGGCTCGCGATTGGCAGCGCGGTGGCGGAGGTGGACAATGGTGCCGTGGCAAAACGTTTGATACGTTCGCCCCTCTCGGCCCGGTGCTTGTGACGCCTGACGAATTGGGAGACCCCAACACACTTAAGATCAGCACGACAATCAACGGTGAAACGTTGCAAGACGCCTCAACATCGGACATGATTTTTGACGTTCCGACTTTGATCGAGTTCCTTAGCGCCAGCACAACCCTTGAGCCAGGCACGGTAATCCTCACCGGCACTCCGCAAGGGGTTGGCTTTGCACGAACCCCCCCGCGTTACTTGGTTCCTGGTGATGAAGTAGCGGTAACGATCGACCGCATAGGTTCGCTTACGAACCCGGTGATTGAAGAAGTAACTCAAGGCGACCCGATCTGGAATTTACCTCCAACGGATGCCGCCGGATTTTGATCAGGACGAAAAGGACTCTTAACCTTGCCTATCTTTTCGACCTGATGTTATGCCTCTCGACTGAGCGTGATTAGCCCAATTTCGGGGGGGCAAAGAAAGCGGATCGGAAAAAGTGAGCTCGTGCCACGGCTGACGTGCATTGCCGTTCTGCCGCGTCGAAATGAGCCTGAGGCATATCTCACTCCATGTCGGCTCGGGCATAGCAAGGGTCCAATGACAGGGAAGCATACTTGCCCTCCATGGTTATGCCCAGCAAGCACAAGCTGTACTTCATTCGCAACAGCCCAACTAAAACGATCAGGCGAATGAATCAACGCAAGGATTAGCGAATCTTGGCTGTAAGGGAGTGGTGCCGCTTCGCCTTGAATCCATGGCCGTTCATCACCACAAAGGATGATCGACGTACCCGTTTCGGTAGTGACGGTCGTGTGAATTCCCCCGAGATCAACTAAGCCCGCCTGTTTGATGCGTCGTCGCATTTCTTCATGATCGATCTTGGCATCATGATTGCCGAGAATAAAGAACTTACCGAGTCGAGATTCAAGTTGTCCAAACGTCGCGTCAATCCACTCGAATTGTGGTGTATGCTCGATCAAGTCACCTGTGAGTAAGATGAGGTCAGGTTTCCAGGCGTTGACGTGTTCGACAACCGCTTCAAAGTACTCACGACCAATTCGTCCCGACATGTGAAAGTCAGTCAGATGGGCGATTTTCAATCCCTTCAAACTTTCGGGAAGATTGCTCACCGGATGCGTTCGATGTTCGACATGAATACGCAGTAACTCGTTAAGCGGATTCTGTATGATCGTTTTTAGTGAATCGAGACATGGCGTGCGGCTTGAAAGGTCGAGCAATTCAAGCTTGTCGATCTTAATTGAATGGTCTCTTTCTCGGTCCCAGTGAAAGCTAATCCGAGATACAATCGAGACAACCGCCATAAAGAGGCAAAGCACTCCATACCAAGCGAGCCAATCGAATCTCCCCTTCGCAGTCCCGAGGAAAGGATTCATAGGGGGATTCTCATTGACGATTCGCCACAGCAAGTAGCTTGGCAGAAAGAAAAATAAAAACCCACTGCCCAGTGTCAGTACGTCAACCAACTTGCGGGGCCACCCAATACCATGCGTACGGTTGTTGAATTCGACCCATAATGCAACGTGTCCAAGCAAAGCGATGAAGTAACAGAACAATAGCATTGGACAAAAGTTGATGGGGTAATGGTTGAGCTAAAGAGAATTTGGCGGTTACGATTTCAAGTTAGCCCGTTTTAATGTTGAACTAACGAGAATCAGGTGAGCCGATGAAGAATTCACTCTTCGGCAGAGACGGTTTGTTCGACTGACTCGATCAATTGATCCAGCCGGAACGGTTTATAGAGAACCGCCTTGAGGCCAGCTTGCCGCGCTTTGACAATCGAGTGACCCGGATCATATCCAAAACCGGTCATTAGGATTAACGGAGGATTTTCAATGTGTTCCTTGAGCTGCATTAGTAGCTGATATCCGCTTACGTCGGGTAAGCGGATATCAGCCAAGATGGCATCGTAACTTTGTCCTGCTGACAAATTGCGAACCATGTAGATCGCTTCTTTGCCATCATGGGCCGTTTCAACGACACAACCGTAGCGCTCAAGCAAATCGTGGGCAGCACCACGCACGGTACCATCATCATCCGCAACAAGAACCCGTCGGCCTTTTAGCAGCGGATTTTCTTCAGTTCGGAAGCAAGTCGGACGCGCCTCAAGGGGTGCCATCTCATGCCCTACTTCTTGAATCACCTGCTTAATGTCGCGAGCATTTTTAAGGATGCGTTGTAATCGTTCAAAGACATCGGGGTCGTGGCCTATGTACTCTTCCATGACATTCACAGCGTCATTAAGAATATCATCTACTGGTAGGGCAACAGCACTGTGGATTGCTTCGACACTCGCAACGGCTGTGGTTGCTTTTTCGGCAGCCAAAAGTTGCAACGTGTTGAGTGCCGCGGCAACATCACGTGAGAAAATCTCAAGGAAAAGTCGATCACTTTCCTTAAAGGCACACGTCTCAGGGCTTTCTACGTTGAAAGTACCGATGACTTTATCATGCAGCATAAGTGGGACAGTTAAGGAACTGCCAGCGCCTTCAGCACCCTCAATGTAGAGCGGATCTTTGCTTGTATCTTCGCATAGATAGCTTGCCCCGGTCGAAGCGACAAAGCCAGTAACGCCATTACCATTCACCTCGGCCCTAAGGGTGCGAATCTCGGCTTCGTGTTTTATGCCTAGAGCAAGAAGTGGCGTAAGGACGTTCGTCTCTTCATCAAGTGTGCGAATTTCAACGACATCAAACTGAAGGACATCCTGTGTCCCTTGCAGAATATTAGATTTCAGCAGATCGATACGCTCTTCGACTGACATTTCAGCCACTTCGTCCGTCGTCAAATCGGCCAGTTCGAGGCCAACTTGATGAATCGTGGCTAGCTTCTGCTGTTGAATTTGCTCGTCCGTTACATCGCGTATCGTGACAACCAGGTGTTCGGGCAGTTCTTCCTCGAAGTGCGTTACAGGTGCCGCGTGGACGCGGAGGTAACGGTTGTCGTCGCAACGAAGAGTCGAAGCCGTGGGCCGATTTTCTTGGAACGCGGTATCGAACGGTTGGTACTCAGGCCCAAGAATTTCGGGGGCACCAAGCAGTTGGTAGAAACTCTGTCCAATAATGCTGTCATGTCCTGTCCATTCGCGAAGCCGACCGTTGCCCCAAACGATACGAGTATCGCGATCAAGGAGCAGGACCCCATCAGGCATTCCGCTAAGAATTTGTACATTATGCAACAACTGCGTTGCATCGGCTGCAGGAGCAAAATGCTCGGCATCGGCATAAATGCCATCAAAGCCACCCTGAACCAGTTTCATCACAGCCCGAGCGGGCGAACGTACCGGTACGACTTCAGTCCCTGGGCCGAGCCGCTCGGACAATAAGTCGGCGGTCGATCGGGATTCACACAGGCATAAAATCCTAGCCAGCTTACTTTCCCCAGAATTATGGGGTTGGCTCTGCGGTTCGGCGCCTGGAGTCGTGTCGGATTTCGACACTGCCAATTCCGACGGGGGTGAGGGGGGCAGGGTAAGGTTCGATCGAAGCGTAATACACACCTGCATTACCGCATCTACTCGAAGTATAAACCGTATTGATGAACGGACAAGCTCATTGCACCGATCATCCAAGGAACTCTTCGGCTTTATTCAAATGAGCCGATTAGGTGCATTTGATGCATCGCGAAAGATTTGCTGGCACCGTAACGCATCAGGCAGGTCGTGTCGTTTATCCGCTTTTCAGACGGTATTTATCGTTATTAGCCTTTTCTGGGCAACGTTTCTTGTTGTCGGCAGTGACAAAAGGGCCGTGGTCATTTAGACTTTCGTAGCTCGGGAAAACCGTTTGTTCAGGCCCTATATCGCCACTCTACCAAGATACTTCCTGACTTACCCACCTAATTGATAAAAGCCCTCCCCCACAAAAGATTTCCATAAAGCTAGGCCAGAGTCGATTGAGAATCAGTTTCTTGATGAACTCGATTACCAGTATTTTTGCATCTTAGCATTTAGAAAATCTTGTTAGCCACAAGTGATTGCCATGAGCGTCCACGCTGAAGAACTCCGTAATGTTGCGATCATTGCCCACGTTGACCACGGAAAAACAACCTTGGTTGATC
>CAYGQU010000163.1:2433-6738 GCA_964352045.1 uncultured Planctomycetaceae bacterium | reverse complement strand
CGCTATGACGACGCCCCATGAACCGCTTTACCGAGTAAACGGTTTTGGTCGGGTTCGTCACGGCCTGGCGACGAGCAGGCTCGCCAACAAGAACTTCGCCCTTATCGGTGAAAGCGACGACCGATGAGGTAAGTCGATTTCCCTCAGGGTTAGGGATTACTTTCGCCTCGCCACCTTCCATCACGGCAACTACCGAGTTGGTGGTTCCGAGGTCGATGCCGATGATCTTTTCTCCGGCTGCCATTGTCTTCTCCTAAGGGATATGGTTTTTTTCGTTGACCAAGCCTGCCGAGGTTTTTTACGACAGCCGGCGCAATTTCATGTTTTGTTTGTGCCCACGACGGGCAACTAACAGTAAGCAAAGGGTGTGCCGACATTAGATGGGATTTTCAAGGCGAGGATCATCTTGACATAAACCACTACAGTAATGAGACTTGCGGCTAGGGATATCACCATCCAGCCTTGTTGTCGTAATGGCAGTTGACTGCCATTACGCTTACTTGTCTGCCGACTAGCGCGAAATCGGGTTACCAAGGCCGCCATAATGGCAGCCTAATGCTTTCCATCCACTTTGGCTGCTACTACCGAACTCCTTGTTGCACAACCTTTTAAGAGCCCCTCATGGCTAAGAAAAAAAACGCATCTGAGACGATTGCCGGAGCAAAAGGTGGTGACGCTCGCTCTTTGCGTAGCCAGATTGCTACGCTCGACCAAGCGATTCTCGATTCAGTGAACGAACGGTTCGAATTGGTTCGCCAGCTAAGCGAGCTCAAACCGGATGAAAATTCGGCTCAAACGAAGGTTAAGCCAAAGCCGCATGGCGAGGTTCCCAAGGCATCGGTCGAAGCGATTCTGCGCGAAGTCGTCGCCAGCAGTAGCCGAGCCCTTAGTCGAAAACGAATCGCTTACCTTGGTCCCGAAGATAGCTTTAGCCATCTGACGGCCATCAGCCAATTCGGCGAAGCAAGCGATTTGGTTCCTGTTGCCACGATTGGAGCCGTTTTTGATGAGGTTTCTTCTGGCAGCAGCGAACTCGGTGTTGTTCCGCTTGAAAACTCAACACATGGCCGAGTGACTGATACGCTTGAAGCGTTCGCTCGGTCGGAGGTGCGTATTTGTCGCGAAGCGCCCATGCAAATCCACCATTGCCTGTTGGGCAAGGGGAAGCGGGCAGACATCAAGCACGTTTACAGCAAGCCGCAAGCATTGTCGCAATGCGCTCACTGGCTTGCCGAGCATCTCCCTGGCGTCGAACAACATGCTTGGGCGAGCACAAGCGATGCGGCACGCCTTGCATCGGAAGACTCCGAGGTGGCCGCGATTGCCAGTGAGCAGGCGGGCAAACGTCACGGTTTGTCAGTTTTGGCACGTCATATCGAAGATCAAAAAGACAATGTGACCCGTTTTGCCGTGATTGGGAGAGAATCAGCCCCCAAAACGGGTGACGATAAAACAGCATTAATGCTCGAAATAGCTCACGAACCAGGCTCTTTGGCCGATGTGATGGCGATTTTCAAGAGACAAAAACTGAACATGACTTGGATAGAATCGTTTCCAATCCCCGGCAGTGGGGGCCGCTATCTGTTTTTTATCGAATTTTTGGGGCATTCCACCGAGCTGCGTTGTCGTCGGGCGATTGCTTCGCTCGAAAAAAAATGTACCCGACTTACGGTGCTTGGATCCTATGCGCGGGGCACCGTACTCGGCTAAACTGTGGGGCTAAACTTTGGCCGATTGAGCCCCCTCAGGCGGCCGACCCTCGAACTGACTAGCTAAGCATCGGGCGCTAGCCCCCTGCCATCTCGAACGACCCATCGCAACGACTCATGATCATTATCCTGCGGGAATCGGCAACCGACGAACAAATTGACCACGTTGTCGAACGCGTTGAGTCGCTTGGATTGAAAGCTCACCTGAGCCGCGGGACTTACCGCACCGTGGTTGGTGTTATAGGTGACGAAGACATGATTCGCTCGTCACCTTTGGCGGCAATTCCGGGGGTGGCTGAAGTTGTGGCCGTCCAGCCCGCTTACAAGCTAGCGAGCAAAACAGCACACCCCGAGCCATCAATCATTGAAGTCGGATCGGGAAAGAACGTTGCAAAAATCGGCGGTGGGCATCTCGGGATGATCGCCGGACCATGTGCTATCGAATCAGCCGAACGATTGGATGAAATCGCTGCTTCGATCAAAGCTTCGGGTGCGAATATCCTACGCGGTGGGGCTTACAAGCCACGGACAAGCCCCTACTCATTCCAAGGCATGGGAGAAGAAGGATTGAAGGTGCTTCGCGAAGTGGGTGACCGTCATGGTTTGCCAGTCGTCACCGAAGCAATTGACCCACGCCACGTCGAGTTAGTTGCTGAATACGCCGACATGATTCAGCTTGGTGCACGCAACATGCAAAACTTTGTGCTACTCACCGAAGTGGGAAAAACCAACAAGCCAGTTCTCATGAAGCGTGGCATGGCAGCTACGGTCACTGACTTGCTCATGAGTGCCGAGTATGTCCTTTCACAAGGTAACCCAGGCGTTGTGCTTTGCGAACGTGGTATCAAAGGATTCGACAATGCAACGCGTAACATGTACGACGTTTGTGCCGTGCCACAGGCAAAAGAACTTACGCACTTGCCAATCATCGTTGATCCAAGCCACGCTACGGGACGCCCCGAACTGATTCCTGCCTGTGCCCTCGCCGGCGTTGCCGCGGGCGCTGACGGAGTTCATATTGAAGTCCACAACAAACCCGAAGATGCCCTTTCCGACGGACCACAAGCACTGCTGCCCGAGCAATACGCTGCTGTGATGGTGCAGATTCGTAAAGTTGCGGAAGCATTGGGTAAAACTTTTTAGTTTCAATCCTCAAGCTTGCAATCCTCAACCATTCAACCACTTAATTCAATCAACTCTAAACCGCCTAAACATTCGCCATGCGTAAAACACTGATTGCCGGCAACTGGAAGATGAATACCGACCGCGCTACGGGTGCCGCACTTGCCGAAGGCATTGCTGCCGGAGCAGCTGAGGTAGCTGGTGTCGAACTTCTAGTCTGCCCTCCTTCGGTTTATATCTCAGCTATTGGGGAAGCAATCGCTGGTTCACCCGTTGCTTTGGGTGCCCAAAATATGTGTGCCGAAGAAAACGGTGCTTTCACTGGTGAAATCTCATCGGCCATGCTAAACGATGTGGGTGCTGAGTATGTGATTCTAGGTCATAGCGAACGGCGCACGATCTATGGCGAAACCGATGCCGACGTTAACAAGAAGACACACAAGGCATTAGCAGCGGGCCTCGCACCAATCGTTTGCGTGGGAGAATTGCTCGAAGAACGTGAATCGGGCAAGACCTCTGACGTCATTAAAACGCAATTTGAAGGCTCGCTAGCTGGCATTACCGAAGCACAAATTACGAGCATCGTGATAGCCTATGAGCCGGTTTGGGCGATTGGTACGGGAAAAGTTGCTTCGCCTGAGCAGGCAGAAGAAGTTCATGCTGATCTTCGCCGTTTGCTTACTGAACGTTACACTGCGGATATTGCCGCCCAAATTCGTATCCTCTATGGAGGTAGCGTCAAACCGGGCAACGCGGGTGAATTGATTTCGCAAGAAAATATTGACGGCGCCTTGGTCGGTGGGGCGAGCCTCAAAGTCGAAGACTTCCTCGGCATTGCGAAAGCTTGCTAAGGCAGATCGTAATGACAAGACAAAACGCTTAATTACATTACAATTCAAAGACAGAACAAAACAAAAAGCATTCCCCCCTAAAGCGATTCAGACACAATGGAATTCCTGATCCAAATCTCGCTCATTTTGATGGCGATTTTCATCATCCTTCTAGTCCTTGTCCAACGTGGCAAAGGGGGCGGTTTGGCAGGTGCCCTGGGCGGGCCCGGGGGCTCGAGCGCCTTCGGTGCCAAAGCGGGTGACACCTTCACTCGAATCACCATTTACACGGTCGTGATCTGGATTCTTATGTGCCTTGGTGCTTCCTATTGGGCAAGTCATCGTGGCGATGCGCTCGATGCTGCCAACTCGGCTACCATTACCAATACGTCTGAGTCGGTCGAGCCAGGCATGGGTTCTGTAGCCGATGGTTCTGTAGCCGATGGTTCTGTAGCCGATGGTTCCGCGACGGAAGGCACTAAAGCGGAGGCTGCCCCCACCAACGATTCATCGACAGACGCATCAACTCCACCCGCAGGCGAAGCTACCCCGGATTCTGAAAGTGCTGAATAGCTCTCTCTGATTCCATTCTCGGCTTACCCGTGGTGGGTTTAGCCGAGGTCCATCCCGCGGAGATTAAATAC
>CAYGQU010000163.1:0-2423 GCA_964352045.1 uncultured Planctomycetaceae bacterium | reverse complement strand
AAGCCTTGAATCGCGCGTCGAGACCCTGCTACGCAAACAACTCAAGCGTGGCAGCATCCAGCTTTCGCTGAGGATCGAACGCCTCGCTCGCAACGCAGAATTCCTGCTCAATACCGAAGTGCTTTCAAGTTATCAGAAGCAACTTGCCGAAATTGCAGGCATTTCATCCGAAACACCAATGGCTAACGCAGCACACGTCGATCTGGCTTCGCTACTTATGTTACCCGGCGTGGTGACAAGCCCCTCGGGTACGAATGCTGATCCGGAGGCCGATTGGCCGACAATAAAAGAGGCTATCAGCAATGCCCTTACAGCGCTTAGTGAAATGCGCCGTCGCGAAGGTGAGGCCCTTGCCGACGACTTGCGAAGCAATTGCCAACTCATAGGCTCTGAGTTGACAAGCATTGAAGAACGTTCTCCCCACGTTGCCGAAGAATATCGTACGCGATTGCATGAACGGGTCGGTCAGGCACTTGAAAAGTTTGATGTCTCGCTCGACGCTTCTGAATTAGTTCGTGAAGTCGCACTCTATGTTGATCGTAGCGATATCTCGGAAGAAGCGGTTCGTCTTCGTTGCCACATCGAGCAGTTTGAAACAACGCTCAAAGAAGGGGAAAACAGTGGCCGCAAACTTGAGTTCATCGCCCAAGAGATGGGACGAGAAACCAATACCATTGGCTCAAAGGCAAGCGACAACCAAATTTCGGTCCATGTGGTCGAAATCAAAGCTGCGCTCGAACGGATTCGTGAGCAAGTGCAGAATGTCGAGTAATGATGGCAGTTACCAATAATACTACCTACGAGAATCCCACCACCGGCAATCGGAAGACAGGCCGGTTGGTCATCCTCTCAGGCCCGTCGGGTGTGGGTAAATCAACGCTCGTACGAAAACTCTTGCAACGGGTCGGTGATAAGCTCCGGCTCAGCGTCTCGGCGACGACACGGGACCCGCGTCAAGGCGAAATTGATGGCCAGGATTACCATTTTTTGACCGACGAAGTGTTCCAAGCACAGCGCAAGCGGGGAGATTTCCTCGAATGTATCGAAGTTTTTGGCCGTGGACACTGGTATGGCACCCTTCATGCTGAAGTTAAGCCTAGCCTCGAAGCTGGAATCTGGGTACTTTTAGAGATTGACGTTGATGGGGCCGAGCGGGCTTTAGAGAGTTATCCGCGGGCGGTTAGCCTCTTCGTCATGCCAGCCGAGGACCCCGACAAAGCCCAACAGGTGCTCAAAGAACGGCTCGAAGCACGGGGCACCGAAGACGCCGAATCAATCGCAAGAAGGCTCGAAGTAGCTCGTCGCGAAATTACTCGACGTAACCAATACCAACACATTATCGTGAACGTAGGCCTCGACGACGCCGTCGATGCGATTCACAAAGCACTTAAAGATGAGGGCTTCGACGGATGATCGACGCGTTAAAAGAAGAAAGCATTGTTGACAAAGTGGGTGGACGATTTAAGCTCACCAAACTTATTCAAAGTAGGCTCGTTGCACTCAACGGCGGGGCACGCCCACTCGTTGATATCGACACCAACGAGAAGATGGAAATCGTCGTGCAAGAAATTTTACAAGATAAAATCTATCTCGACTCGTCAAACGAAATCAAAATCACCGGCGACGATCCTGACGCTGCCGCAATGCCCGAATTCGATCTCGATAGCATTTAGCATGTTGGGTGTCTAACCTGTTGGAATTCGTAACACAGTTGGCATAGAAGCGTATGGCAGAGCTAGTCATTGGTGTCTCGGGCGGTGTCTCGGCATACAAGACAGCTGCGCTCGTGAGCCGACTCGCTCAGGCTGGGCATGGCGTGAAAGTTGTCATGACAAAGTCTGCCGAAAAATTCGTCGGCCAAGCAACTTTTTCGGCCCTTAGTGGAAACGCTGTGTTTGTCGATTCGTTTGATCTTGAGCAACATCCACTTGGTCCGCATATCGAGCTAGCAAGGAAAGCAGACCTTGTTTGTGTGGCTCCTGCGACCGCCGACCTACTCGCCAAGATGGCGGGAGGCCATGCGGATGATTTGCTAACAACGCTGTTGCTTGCTTTTGAAGGCCCTCTGCTGGTCGCTCCGGCGATGAACAGTGAAATGTGGGAGAAGCCTGCCGTACAGAGGAACCTAGCCATGGTCGAGCAAGATGGAGCACTGATTGTCCAGCCCGGCTCAGGCTGGCTGAGCTGCCGAGAGGTTGGCACAGGTCGCATGGCCGAGCCTGAGGAAATCGCCTCCGTGATCGATTCGACACTAAAAGCCCTCACGACCGATTCCTAACAGACCTTTCTGCTGAAAGTCAGTCCAACAAAGGCCTAGACGAGCACCGCAAATCAAGGCATAATTCGATACTTGGCCACTAATCACCTGGGTGCTTTAGCCGGTCAACCATTCCCCTGTAGCTCAGTTGGTAGAGCAGGCGGCT
>CAYGQU010000162.1:2006-6761 GCA_964352045.1 uncultured Planctomycetaceae bacterium | reverse complement strand
CAACAGGAACGGTGTTGCTTGCATTCGGAACGATGGTCTGGCTTGTTGGTTTCTATTTTGAGACGGTTGGTGATTGGCAACTTGCCCGCTTCAAAGCGAATACAGAAAACAAGGGAAAAGTGCTCGATACAGGTCTGTGGCGCTATACGCGGCACCCAAACTACTTTGGTGATTTTAGCGTCTGGTGGGGGCTTTGGTTTGTTTCAATCGCAGCGGGTGGTCCTTGGTGGACCGTGGTTTGCCCAGTAGTGATGAGCTGGCTACTAATGAAGGTGTCAGGTGTTACGCTGACCGAAAAGTCTATTAACGAACGTCGACCTTCGTACGCAGCGTATCAACAGCGAACAAGTCCCTTCTTTCCGATGCCACCAAGGCAACCGTTGCAAGGCGACGGTTAAGTGTTTGCGTGGAATGACTACTCGATTGTCACTTCGTGAATTTTCACGTTTCGCCAACGAATCTGCGCGCCCGCTTGAGCCGGGTTATTAATTGCGTGTACCTGTAGGCCAATGAACCCACGGGCATTAACGTCGTCGGTCATGTCGGTCACGGGAACACCGTTAACAAAGCTTTTGATCGAGTTTCCAACCGCTTCGAGGCGATAGTGATTCCAGCCGTCGGGATCAAACGCAGCACGAGCGGCAGCTTTATCGTCTCCCTGAAGATCAAAGAGCCAGCCCCGTCGTTTCTCGTCATAGATACCGCCCGACCAGGCACGTTTGGAAGGATCAATTTCAATTTGATAACCATGTACCAAGTTGGCAGGAATCTTTCTTTCTTGAGGCGAACCATCCTCAGCAGTCCAATGGTAAACCGTGTCTTTATCTAAGCATTGACTTCGGAATTGTACGCCTGAGTTCACACGGGGATCAACCTTTACGTCGAATTCAAGAATAAAATCGCCGTATTCCTTGGCAGGACATAAGAATGAATTGGGGGTCTTCAAAGCCGCAGTACCGACGACAACGAAATTTCCTTCGGCATCTTTTTCGATTTCATAAGTTGCTTTGCCACCACGTTGGATCCAACCCTCGAGCGAAACTGACGTTATGAGCGGTGTAAAACTTTCTTCCGCCGTTGCTATCGAAGTGCTCGTAGTAAGGAAGGCAACAAGAAGTGAAGCGACCAGAACTGATTCAAAAAGATGGCGCATAAAACCCTCGGTGATATTCAAATAAGGCAAAATAATCGGGTAGAAGCAACGAGATAATGACGTTGTTAACTAGCAACCGATTCGTCAGATGGCAATATTTCTTCAGACGCTACTTAAAACAATAGACACGCAAAGTACGGAAAGCTACTCCCTTACCAGCTTTTGCTTGGATTAAAGCTTCAAAATCAGCAGTGCCGAGTAGTTTAGATTATGAGGATCGACGCCGTCTGGCTCGCTATCGTAGCGGTCGGTGGCAGCGAGTTTGAGACTCAGGTTCGAGGGCTGCGACAACTCGATTTCTAGACCGATATCGGTCAAAATACGATAACGATCAAAATCGGCCCATTCGGGGAAGTAATCCATCTTTGCATAAAATTTCTTCGTCTTCGATAAGTACTGTTCAAAGTTAAAGCCAAAGCTGGCTTCCGGAACCCAACTCTCATCAACGCCACCGAATTCACGTGAAGCACCCGAACCAAAAGTAGTAGAAAACTTGGTTTTTTCACGGTCGATCCACTGGTAACCAACACCGGCATTCACATTGACGTTGAGATCGAAAGCTTGAAATTCATCGTAGAATGTCTGCGACATAAGAAACAGCGACCAGCGTGAATCTTCAAAAAGCCAATCATAACGAGCGTCGAGCAGCGCGTTGCTCTGGACATCTTCGCCTTCGTTGCTTGTCTTGTTGTAGTACAGACTCAAGTCAATCTTATAATCTTTTCCTTTACGCTTGATGAAACCACCAGTGCGTAAGCTTAACGACTCACTCGTACCACTCGATCCATTCATGCCCAGCTCAAATCCCGAGTCCCAAGGTGTGGGACCAAACCAATAGGCGGGGTAATACCAATGGGCTACCTCAGGTGTTTCGTCAGCTACTATCGCATCTAGCGTATCAACCGACGTTGTTTCGAATAGCTCATCAGCAACGCCTGATGCTGTGCTGGATTCGCCGCTTGTTTTTGCAGGAATCGTCTCAAGGGCCGGCGTTGGAACTGGCTCGGCTATTAGCGATTCAGCCGGCAAAGATTCTATCGGTACAATGGCCGAATCGTAGGGCGTGGCTGGATAAGGTGTTACTTCATTATTTGATAGTGCGGGTGCTGCAAAGAGAGGCGAAATTGTTTCGCTTTGGGTAGGCGCCTTCTCGGCAAACAGTTGGTCGTACTGAGCTAAACAGCTAGAACCCATTGCTAAAACAATGATGGTACTAAGGAGCAATCGGTAGAAAATATTTGAACGACGCATGAGGCATTGCGGAGACATTGATGGAAGTCGTTAAGTTTGAGGTTAGTCGTCGCTCATCCGACCGACATGCTAAAGAGCGAGTCGATGAACATGGCTAAGCATTGGCTCAATTAACGAAATTGCCCCACCTAAGCAAGAGAAAGTTGCCATTTGCAACGCGCCTGTCTGCTAGCAGATGGCCTGCTAGCAGGCGGACTATTGGTTTTGAAAGGGTGCTAGGACAGTATGCCTAGAGCCCTCGTGGAATGAAACCTAAGTCGAGACCAAATACGAAAAGCATGAGGCTTACAAGGAACAAGAAGCCAAGCATGTGAAGTGCAATCATCACCTTTTCATTAGCCGGTCGGCCTGTGATTCCTTCCCATAGAAGGAAGACCATGTGTCCCCCGTCGAGTACTGGTATTGGCAAGAAGTTGAGAACGGCTAGGTTGGCGGAGATCATGGTCATGATCATTAGTAAGGCCCCAACGCCTTCGGTGGCAGCACTGCCAGCAACCTTGGCGATCGTAACGGGTCCCCCCAACGCAGTGGCTGGAATGTCGTTACCAATCTTGCCTAAGAATCGGAAGACTGACATCAGCGCATGCGATGTTTCATCCCAAGCGCGTTTGATTCGAGGTCCCGTCTTCGTGACAACATCAAGCTGCTTGAGCGGAGCCATAATCGTGCCACGTTGAAAACGATAAGCATCGGCCATCGACTGGGGCATCAACGTAACCACGTGCTTCTCATTACCTCGCGATACCGAAAGCTCAACCTTCATGTCAGGCGAACGGTTTTGGATGGCATCCATCACAAGAGGCCAATTGCGATTGTCGGCATCGCATTTGATTTCTACTTTGCCGTTAGCCAATCCATCCTCTGGATTGGTTGAAAGCAGATTGACCGAAACGATTTTGTCACCTCTTTTAAGATCGACCTCTGCTGCGGGACTTCCGCTAACAATCGCTTCGATTTCGGCCCGCATCTCACAAGCAATACCAAACGCCTCGATGCCCCAAGGAGAATCTTCACCTCTTGGGTTGCTCCAGGTCACTTCACGAGGCATGATCGAAATATCAAGCGTTTGTGTTCCACGACGGACCGTGATCACGGCCTCTTCGCCAGCCGCTTGGATCGTGGCTAGCCGATCGTCGAGCGTGATGGGATCCCAACTCTCTTGCCCATCTTCGCTTGAACCAATAGCAATGCCATTGATCGCCAACAGGATGTCTTCTTTCTGAATACCAGCTATTTCGGCAGGCGAACCAGCTTGAATGGCAACGACCTCACCTAGTACTGGGACGATGCCTAGCCGTTCCATCGGATTCGGCGGCACGACGACTTCAACTTCATGGCCTCCCTTCACCGGTCCGAACGGATCTCGTACCGAGGTTTTGCCATCACGAATCACAGTGTAAGTAATTTCTTCCGCTTTGAGCCGAATCAATTCGGCAACAAGATCACGAAATGATTCAAGTGACTTGCCATTGATGGATTTGATTTCGTCACCGGGTGCAAAGCCATTGTCAGCGGGCAATTCTCCTGCTGGTGAAAAAGGTACCACCGCTTGATCAGAAGAAAACCTTAAGGAATTGCTTGATAGAATTCCGATTAGGGGGATCGGCTTAGACGTATCGGGCTTAATCGTTACGGTGCTGGTTTCGCCAGTGTCTCGCTGTAAATCGACGGTAATCCCTTGCTCGACGTTGCCCAACAAGACGCTTTCTTGTAGCTGTTTGTAGGTTGGCTGTTCGATACTGCCGATCTTGGTAATGCGATCACCGGGCAAGATGCCCGCTTGCCAAGCAGGGCCGCCGACCAGCGTTCCACCTGCCACACACTGCGTTTCTGGCACTCCCAAACCGTAGGCAAACCAGGCAAAGATGAAGGCAAAGATGACGTTCATGATCACACCGGCCGAGATGATTGCCATGCGTTGCGGAACGCTTTTGGCCATGTAACTTCGTCGATCAATCCAAAACTTTTCGCCGTTGGGACCAACGACTTCTTTGGCGTCGGGCGATCCTTCCAGCGCTTTGGATCGTTCCATTTCTTCGGCAATGTTGGCGACATTGTCTTCTTGGCCATACATTTTTACATAGCCACCCAAGGGCAAGATACCGATACCATATTCGGTTTCGCCAATTTGTTTGCTGATTTTATAGCCACCAATATCGAAGCCGATCATGAACTTATCGCATCGCACGCCACACCATTTGGCAACAGCAAAGTGCCCCAATTCGTGGACGAAGATGATAAATCCCAAGCCAATGGCGACTTGAAAAATCATCCACAGCCAGGGCCCCCACGTTGCGAGTAAACCGGCTTCAAGCGAATCAGCCGAGGTGGCTAACAAAAGCAAATCAGTA
>CAYGQU010000162.1:399-1996 GCA_964352045.1 uncultured Planctomycetaceae bacterium | reverse complement strand
ATATCAGACAGAACAGCGGAAAATTGTTTTGGTAACAGAACAGTAATAGTTGATCGTGATAGGATGCGTTGGGATTCGATTAGGCACAAACCCATGTAAGCACTTCTTGTCGTGCCCACTGATCGAGGTCGATAAGTTGCTCGAGCGTCGGTGTTGCTTCGTAGTCGTGAGCTTCGAGAATACTCCTACAAGCGGGGACGATTTCGGTAAAGTGAAGTTCCCCATCCAAAAAGGATTGTACTGCTGCTTCGTTTGCAGCGTTTAGCACGGCACCGCTTGAACCCCCAGCACGCGCACATTCAAACCCTAGTGCCAGTGCAGGAAAACGATCAAAGTCAGCAGGTTCAAACGTGAGCGAGTGCGATTGGGTCCAGTCGATTCGCTCAGCGACTCCGTTGTGTCGATCGGGATATTGTAATGCGTATTGAATCGGAAGTTTCATATCGGGTGGCCCAAGCTGTGCGACGACCGAGCCATCAAGGAACTCGACCATCGAATGAATCGTTGATTGAGGGTGAATCACGACTTTGATTTGCTCTGCCGGCACGTCGAACAACCATCTCGCTTCGATCACCTCAAGCGCTTTGTTCATCATGGTTGCCGAATCGATTGTGATCTTTGGTCCCATTTCCCAAGTCGGATGAGCCAGTGCTTCATCAACGGTTACCTGGGCAAGCTGTTCGCGTGGCCAAGTACGAAACGGACCCCCGCTGGCCGTAAGGACGATTCTCGCGACTTCGCTCCGCTTGCCACAACCCAGTGATTGGAACACGGCACTGTGTTCGCTATCAACGGGCATGAGGCGATGCGTGGCGGTCGGATCCCCATTGGCAAAATCATCATCGAGCATTTTGCGAACCAAAGGTCCTGCCATAACGAGTGTTTCCTTATTTGCCAAAGCAACTCGCTTTTTGGCTTTTAAGGCAGCAAGCGTACTTTGCAAACCGGCGCTGCCTACAATAGCAGCAAGCACGGTATCGACTTCCTTTGATTGAGCAACCTTCTCAAGGCCTTCGGCCCCAACTAAGAGTTCGGTCCCGTGAGGAATATCTTGCCAAGCATGTTCCGCGGCGGCCTGTTCGTCGGTCGCAACAACATAACGAGGTCGAAATTCGCGTGCTTGTTCTTCCAGAAGATCGAGTCGGCTGTGGGCTGAAATGGCGGTGACTTTTAGTGAGCTATTGCTAGCACGAATGACTTCCAAAGCATTTCGGCCAATACTACCGGTGGAACCAAAGACAGCCACATTCCGATTTGGGGCGTTGATGCCCGACGGTGTCGGTACTGACCGATAATCGCTTGATGAGGCCATATTAGGGTGGTCGTCCGTGAAAGGTAGTTCGAAACAGAAAAACAGTTTCAGCGAGCCTCGCAAAAGGCCCTTTAATTGGGTTAACGCCGACCGACGAACTGGTCGTCGGGACGATTCAGGGTAATTGGCCGGTCGGGTTGCAACGCTTATGCCCATCTACGGGCTTAAGCCGGGCAAGCGTTGGCCGGGGCAGCAGCTTCAGCAAAAAAGCATTCGCCTTGCCCCCAGGCATGGCAGTAAAATGTTGATAGGATTACTTTTGCAGCCAAAACCGCACTTTACTGC
>CAYGQU010000162.1:0-389 GCA_964352045.1 uncultured Planctomycetaceae bacterium | reverse complement strand
TTGTAAGACCGGCCCAAATACCGGACAAGGTGAACCCTTTCGGGTGAACCGTTTGGGGTTTGCCTGCGTTTTGCTAGTAGAAGCTAGGTTTGCTAAAAGAGACACCAAGATAGGTAATCGCCAAATCGACAAAACTGACCTGTTTTTGCTAGCAAAGTCCGCTCTGAGTCCCCCTTGGGCCTCGAACTGACAAAATCACGATACTTATAATACCGACTGTTGAGCCCCTTTCTTATGGACAATCCGACCGAAGGCAAGTCAAATCCCTCCGAAAACAAAAAGTCGTCGCAGGGGGGGAATTTCGTCTGGTACCTGATCGGCCTCGGGCTGCTCTTGATGGTCATCATGACCTTTGCCGAGCAACAATCGTCGGTCGTTCTAGACTGGTC
>CAYGQU010000161.1:1986-6785 GCA_964352045.1 uncultured Planctomycetaceae bacterium | reverse complement strand
TTATTATAAAGATTTTAGTTAAGCGTTGGGCTGCAGCCAATAATGTTTTTGTCATTCTACGCCATAAAAAACCAGGTAACTCGGCTCGTTCGGCAGCCCTCTCGACTGCTCGTGCCGTGGGAGCTGCTAACTCAGGATACTTTTTGCACAGCACCAACAACGCATTGGTCTTGAGAGAAATTTCAAGCAACGCGGCATGGTTGGTGCCATGCTCTTTGGCCATCGACTCTCCTAGTTCAGCCGATGCGTCAAGCAGCGATTTTACACGTCGGCCAACGGAATCCGAGTCGCTCGACATGGCAGGAATTGGAACTTCAAGTTGCGTTGCTAGCCGATTGGACTCTCGACTCCATTGAGTGATTTCGCTTGGTGTCGCCCCTTCCAAATCAGCCAGGCGTGCAAGCCCAAGCTTACCACCAAGCAGCCAGGCTAAATGGCGCGTGTTGTATCGCAAGACAGGTACTGCTGGCAGTGGGTCGAGGCTTGCCAGTCGCGGGGTTTCGACCTCGATAGCCGAAGGGGCTTTGGGAGACAATTTCGTAAGCGGTTTCTCCGTTTCAACAGGAACCGGCAACTTATTGTTCGCTTCAAGGGAATCAACTTCGGGGGGAACGACATCGAAGGGTTGGACATCAAAAGGATCGTTCTGATAGCGATCTCCAACAATTGGTTCTGGCGTTTGAACGATGATTTCTTCAGGTGGAGAATCATTCGCTAAGAAATCCTCTTTAATTACTTTAGGGTTAATCGGTTTGGCATCGTCTTGTTTCAAGTCATCCGATTCTGGTTTGATCGCTTCAAGAGGTAGGTTGCTTGCGAACTCGTCGGCAACCGAATTTGGCTCCTCCTCAGTAAGACGGCTTAGGGTTTTACGCTTCTTTAAATCAGGTATGTCTAATGTCCCTGGCAAAGGCGCAGGCTGATAGCCATACTGCGGCTCGGGCAGCTTTGGTACAGGCATGCTGACAACAGATGGCTTGGATTGCTTGATCGTGTCACTTCTAGGTGCTTCCTGTTTAACTTCGGTATCAGACAAGAGCCCTTCATATTGCTCGGCTAGAAAGCTACCAAATTCATCTTCCGATTCCGAAGGCGTATCACTTGGATCGGATTCTTCCGCTTGCGATTGAATTGCTTCGGGTGTTACCGGTTTGCTTTTACTGAAAAGATCCGGCGTTTCATCCGACTTGCCGGACGTCTGCCACGGAAGTAATGATTTCTGAGTGCTTTCCGGAGGAGCATCGACAACCTGGCCATCGCTGTCACTCGAAGT
Source organism: uncultured Planctomycetaceae bacterium (assembly GCA_964352045.1). Classification (GTDB taxonomy): domain Bacteria; phylum Planctomycetota; class Planctomycetia; order Pirellulales; family Lacipirellulaceae; genus CAYGQU01. Next base: position 5,512 of record CAYGQU010000161.1, on the reverse strand, counting down.
CACTTGCTCGCTGAGAGCTGATTCCTCTTCGTCGTTGTTGATTGGCGATGTTTTATCAATTACGCTCTCTTCCGCAATCGTTTCATTTTGAACTTCTTCTCCACTCGGATTGTTTACGTTTTCTTCGTAAGGAACTTCAGTCCAACAGCCGGTGATGATTATCATCAGCAGACAAGCGGTTAGCGTAGCCCCACGATGAGGGTTGTATTCGGAATATCGTTGGTCAAAAAAAAGTCGAGGCATGCCGAATTATGTTGCTTTTTGGCCTTCAAAGGCAGAGAGGTTCATCGAAGTCTTGCGTATAGCTATTAGAATAACCGCTAGAGGGCTTCGCGTCTCGGTCGATTGTTTCAGTATCCTATTTCACCGAGGGGAATTTTGCGTTCCACATTTACATAAAAAGGGGGATTACGTCGGTTATGATCCAACTATAAGCAACAACTATCTCGTTCTCAGCCAGCAAAAAACCAGCCTCGTTATGAATATTCCGCCAAGACCAAAAACTTCGGGAACGGCAGGTCAAGATCACGACCTGAGCCGGCGAAGTTTTCTCAAGCGGGGCGTGCTAGCTTCCACTGCTCTTGCCCTGGGCACAGGCTTGTATGCATGGCGAATCGAACCACATTGGATTGAATTAACTCATCGCCTGATGCCACTTGCCGATTTACCAAAGTCGCTCGTGGGTAAACGAATCGTCCAGTTGAGTGACTTGCATATCGGTCCTGTAGATAATGAATATCTGCGGAAAGTCTTTCAGCACGTTACTGCCTTGGAACCAGACTACTTGGTTTTGACTGGCGATTTCATGACGTCTGAAGGGACAGAACAGATCGATTTAACCATCGACACTCTAAAATCTTTGCCGACGACAACCACGCCAACCATCGCAACGCTGGGGAACCACGATTACACACGTCGCTTCAATGACAGACGAACCGCCAATTTGCTCTCGGACAAATTACGAGGCAGTGGTATTCATTTGCTAAGGAATGAATCGCTTGATATTGATGGTTTGCAGTTTGCTGGCTGCGACGACCTTTGGTCAGGCCAAGCAAATATAGTACGAACTTTTCAATACTATGATGATTCGAGGGCAGGAATCACTTTAGCTCACAACCCCGATCTAGCTGACCTTAGCGGATGGGGTCCTTTCCGAGGATGGATTCTTTCGGGCCACACGCATGGTGGTCAGTGCCGTTTGCCGTTGATCGGAGCCCCCATCTTGCCAATCAACAACCGAGCCTATCGTTCTGGACATGTTTCGCTAGACGAACAGCGTGACATCTACATCAACCGAGGCATCGGCTATAAACACCGTTTTCGCTTGGGTGCTCGTCCCGAAGTGACGGTGTTTGAGCTAACGGCAATTGCCTAACGCAGATCGATCAACATTGGATTAATCAACGCTGTGATTCAGCTAAAGTGATCCCTGTTGGTGATCCTTACGCCGGCGTTGCCATAGCGCGATGCCGCCGACAAATGCCAGTCCGCCAAGGAAACCAAGTGCCACTTGTCCCCATGCAGCGAAGAGTACAATCTTGTGTACGAGTGAGGCATGCTGGTTTTTTGTGTCAGGTAGCTGGCCTGTGTAGTGTGCCACATGGTGCAACAGACTGGCCGCCAAGTCTTCGGTCGGCAACTCTTGGTGGCAGGCGATGCAAGTCCCCTCGCGACTGATATGCAATCTTTCTTCGTTATTCAGCGGGCGCGAGAGCTTGAAATGATGACCGACGGTTTGTTTTTGATTACCTTCTTCGTCAACAACGCGTGACCAATCGTCTGACAATCCTTCAATTGGTTCCATCTGCGGTTTGGCTCGATCGGAAAGTATTTTTCCATCCACCGTTTCAAGATCGACGATTGTCTTTTTATCCCAACCTCGAATCGTCTTACCACCATCAATTCCATATCCGAGGGCTTTATCTGAATTATGGCACGACTCACAGGTACGTGCATCTTTGGTTGTCGTGTGGGGCTGGAGAGGTGACATGTCAATCGCTAGCTGCCCTTGCTCACCTCCCCCTTCGACATTGGGTTCGGTCCGGAATATCTTGTTAACAATCACCGGCTTGCCATCGGGACCAATAATGGTGACCGAAGGCTGACAACCAGGCGCGATCGGCGTCACACGTCCCTCGCCATTAACGCCCATCATCGGTTCTTCCCAACGCAGGTAAGAACGCTGTTCAGAAACTTTGCCTGGAATATAGGTATCGTAAGTCGACTCACCTCGGTCAGCTGCATGCTCCGCCTGCTCGTGACGACGTCCGGCAGCAACCCAATCAAAATTCTTCTTTAGCTCCGCACCAGGGACTCCTTCATCGCATTCGGGACATTCATCTTTGCGACTGTAATCAATTTTCACGTGACACCCGTAGCATTGCGGCGTCCAACTTGCATGGCAGGTGTAACACTCCATCCGCTCCAAGTGCTTTGAAACGCCTTGCATGGCAATCACGCCCCGTTGGCTAACATCGCCCGTTGCGATCAAAGTTTTTAATGGCTTCATGCGAATATCTTTGCCCGCGGCGGTGTGAACGATGATTTCATCACCATCACGCACAACGTTTTCAAACGGATTACCTCGTGCCGAAAGGAGCAACCCGTCGCGTACCTCGACGGGAGATCCTTGCAACGTGTGTGGCAGGGCTTCGTATGCCACGCCACGTTCTTTTCCTTCGGCGGCGGTTTCAGAAAATTCATCCATAAATCCAAGGGGTAACTCCCAAGGAAACTTGTCAGGCGTGCCATGGCAGTCGGCACATTCGATCGCTACCGCTGCGAGGTTAGCTGCCGCTATAAAACCATCGCTGTGGACATCGGTCGAAATATGGCAATCTTGGCATGTCATTCCCTTTTGGTAATGAACATCTTGCTGCATGGCAATGTAATGCTTTGAGTGCAATTTTGGTTGGGGACCACCGTCGGCTGCATAGGGAGTAACATAAGGCGTTTCCATCAAACCTTGGAACGAAACGCCGATCCGTTTACCTCGGTCATGGCAAGTCGTGCACGTTTCAATTGGAATGCCACTGTAGGTAGTGTCGTGGACACAGACTTGCGTCTCCCGCGTCCCTTGAATCGAGTGTACGAGCGAGTGCCCTGGTTCATCGCGGGGAATCGTTGGATCGCCCCCTTCATAAAAACCTTCGTTGCTATAAGGAATGTGACAACTCGAACAACCCATGCCTCGAAAGTCGCCCCGCTCTTGGCGTCCTTTAACAGCAAGATGGCACCGTTGGCATTCTTGGCGAAGGTAAGTAAAAGCCGCGAGTTCGGGATTGTTATTTAGCTTATGAAGCTCGTCTGCTTTGAGTGCTTCAGGGACTGGTTCGTGACGATCAACAAACACCTGTGGCTCAAGCTCTTTTAGCTTCTGCATGTACTGGCGATACGCGACCGTTCCAAGCCGATCGTTCGGGTCTTCCGGATTTTCCACGGCATAATTTCCGTACTTATGTTCGTAACCGGTTAGCGATCCGAATGCCCAGCAAACGCCTTGAATTTTTCCTGCCTCGGTCATCAT
>CAYGQU010000161.1:0-1976 GCA_964352045.1 uncultured Planctomycetaceae bacterium | reverse complement strand
TTGGACGCGCACTTGGTCAGGATGGCATTGGCCACAAGTTTGGTCGTTCACCCAAGGGCTACCCGGGTCGGCAAAGAAATTCTTATTGCCGTGAGCAGTCTCTTTGTCTTCTCTTTCATTCGGATCCCCGCCGTGGCAAACAACACAGCCAGCAGTGTCCCCCATCGTTTTGCCGCGAGCCATAATTTGGGAAAGCATCTGCGAACCTGGTTCACGAATCATTTCGATCCCCTGATGGCATACCATGCAGCCCGATTCGGCAGCTTCTGGGTAATGGTCTGTTAGCAGAGGTCCACTTGTCACAATCGGCACTTTGGGTTCAGCAGTTTCACTGTCAGATGAGAGTGAAACCAATTCGGTCGCTTCTTCTAAAGAGGAAAAGGCATCAGCAGCATTTAGCGCCTTGTTGCCAGTCTGAACCACCCCAGGAATATCTACAGGCCCTAGCGATAAGGGCGAGATCGACGATTCAGGGCCACCAATTGATTCTTGAGATAATGCCCAATTACCCAGAAACAATGTCAGAAAGAGGCCTAAACCGATACCTAGTGTTACCACTATGCGAACAAATCCCCCCCATGAGTGCTGCACTAAGACCACCTGGGGCGATTTAGTAATTTCATACATGCATGGAATACGAGGGTTTTGTAATAGGGGACTTAGCGGTCTCGCCAGTCTAGTCTCTCAGTGTGAGACCCAACTTGCAACTGTGAAAGGTAACAAAGCATGCTTATGGGTGCTTGCTAGACGCATAATCTGTGCGAGAATAGGGCTTTCAGCTTGTAAGCTAAATCCTGTCTCTCATAACGATCAACCTAGTTTACCCCCTCTTAGGCTATGACACATTCAAGAAGGAAATTTCTACGAACTTCTTCCGCTTATGCTGCTGGTTTCTATGGGCTGCGTGCATTTATTCATCCGGCACTTGCCCAACCCGCGATGGCAGCCATACCGAGTATGGTAGCAACTCAAACAATGCCTCGGTTAACAGAAAAAAACGCTTCTCCTGGCTACGGAGCCTTGGTTGCCGACCCCGAAGGCATGCTCGATCTTCCTGCCGGTTTCTCTTACAAAGTGATAAGTCAAACGGGTCAGCAAATGGACGATGGTCTGCTGGTCGCTGGAGCACCGGATGGGATGGCAACTTTTTCTGGGCCCGATGGTCTCACCATCTTGGTCCGTAACCATGAAACCACACCAACGGCCGACGGACCTTTTGGAGCGAAAGGTAAAGTCGAGCCTGCTCGATATGCGATACTTCGCTCGGACCAGCTTTACGACGATGGCGAGGGTAAAACACCAAGCACCGGCGGCACAACCACGTTGGTTTACGATACCAACAAACAAGAATTAGTTCGGCAATTTCAAAGCCTTGCGGGTACGGTGAGAAACTGTGCCGGTGGCCCCACGCCATGGGGTAGTTGGATTACCTGTGAAGAGACAACCGACCGCCCAGGTTTTATCGACGCTCGCGACAACGAATTTTTTCTCACCAAATCGCATGGTTATAACTTTGAAGTCCCTGCAACCGCTGACGTCCAGCTAGCCGAACCGATGCCACTTAAAGCAATGGGGCGATTCCGCCATGAAGCAATTGCGGTTGATCCTGTGAGTGGAGCGATCTACGAAACCGAAGACATGGACAATGGAGCTTTGTATCGGTTCCTACCCAACGAACCGGGAAAGAACGGCAACGCAGCTAACCTCAAGGCAGGCGGTAAACTTCAAGCCTTGATGATCATTGGAAAAAAGTCACTCGACACGCGCAACTGGGATAAGAAACTCGTTAACGTCGGCGACCAATTCCAAGTCGCTTGGGTTGATCTTGATAACGTTGAGTCACCCGAGGATGATCTCCGCTTTCAAGCTTACGATAAAGGGGCTGCTCGTTTTGCTAGGGGCGAAGGAATGTGGTATGCCACGCCCGATTTGGCAAGCTCGAATCAAGGTGAAATTTTCTTTGCCTGTACATCAGG
>CAYGQU010000160.1:0-6793 GCA_964352045.1 uncultured Planctomycetaceae bacterium | reverse complement strand
ACCTAGGCCAATGATGTCGCCATAGTAGCCGATAGCAAAAAGCACGCCAGCTAGAATAAAGTGACTTGGCAAGAACATTTTGTGAAGAAAGACCATCATGCGGTCTTTCATCATGTCAGGCGCATAGCGTTCGAGAACTTCTTGGTGCCACTTTTGCCCTAGGTTCGGCATGAACCAAAACATGTGAGCCCACCACTTGCCGTGGCGTGGGGAGTGTGGGTCCCCATCTTTGTCACTGTGGACATGGTGCTTGCGATGATTGGCAACCCAGGTAAGGGCTGAGCCTTCGCCCGATAGCTGGCCTAAAAAAGCAAGCGTCCAGCGAATCGGCTTGAAGGTTTGGAAGCTGCCATGCGTTAGTAAACGGTGGTAACCCATGCAAACGCCAAGCGAGCCGGTTAGGAGCGAAAGCACCACGAAGGCGACAAGCCCTTGCCATGTAAAGTAAAACGGGGCGGCAATGGCGATAACGTGCATCATGCCAATCCAAATCACGGTTGGCCAATCGAGACCACGGCGCCACATCGCCCAAGAGTTGGCCGGTGGCATCTCGGTCTTCATCGCATTGCGCGGCTTATCAGCCTTCTTTACCGATTCCGTATCAACAGGTTTCGGGTCTATGACAGCGGCTGTGCCAATATTTTCACTACTGTTATTCACGTCCGTTGACATGATATGACATCCTCGATTTTGGGGGTAAGCAACCAGGTACTCAGATACCAAATTGACATTTGAGAGCAATTCTCATTAGTTAATACGGCTCTGGTAAGAAAAGGTTAGAGATAACTCCTTTGGGTGGCTACCCCATCTGCGAAGGATGGGCGGCTTTAACGTTTAGAATGGCTTGATTTTTTCCGGTAAAAGATGACTCATCCAGCGGACACCCGTGCTATCAACCAGTGTTGTGATCATGCCCATTTCGTGCGTATTCATGATCTCGGCTCCCGAACGGCCGTAGGCTGCTTCGGTGCTTGGATGATGATGGCCGCTGCTGATTAAGACCCGTTGCGGGTGACACCACTCGATGAGCCCCGGCGGATTGCTCCGCTCGCTCCCATGGTGGGGAGCTAGCAACAGTTCGCACGGGTAGGGCTCGGTTGCTAGCAAATGTTCGAGGCCAGGCGATTCGACATCGCCGGTAAGAATGATCCGTTTGTCGAGGAACTCGATTCCGAGCACCAGGCTATTGGCGTTGTCCGAGCCGAAAACGCCAAGCTCCGTGGGGTGTAGGACTTCGAGCTTTACCCGTTGCCAATCGTTACCCAATTGGATGAGATCTCCGAGTGCCAATAATCTAACAGGAATTTTCTGTTCGTTGAGGATCGCTTCAAGCTTAACGGGCCCTGAGTTTGGGGAGTTGGCTTCCCAAGGATCAAACATGACGCGCGTCGTCCAAACGGACCCGATCGAGAATCGTTCCATCAAACCGGGCATCGCGTTGTAGTGATCGACGTCTGAGTGCGAGAGGATCACTGCATCAATCTTCTGAATACCGCGCGACCACAGCACGCGTGAAATGATTTCGGTCGATCGGCCGGGCGAACCAAGCGAACCGGCATCGTATAGAATGACTTCACCACCGGGCGCTTCGATCAGCATCGACGAACCATGTCCGACGGCGATAGCAGAGAACCGAAGTTGATTGGGTGTTGAAATAGATTCGATCCAACCTGGTACGAATGCCGCGGCGACTAGTGCTAGCCCGAGTCGTAATGCTACGCCACGAAATCTGGGTGCACCGTACTCGACGACCGCCACAAGGGTAAGCAGCAAATACCATAAACCAACCCACCAGCGGGCAGGTCCGGGCGTGTAGAAGAAGCTGTAGGGCAGGGTAGCAGTTTGATTGACGATTTCACTTAGTTGCGTGAGTCCAAAGTTGCCTAGCATGGCAGGCAACCAAGTGATTGCTGACACCATTGCCGCTGGCAAAGCTGCCGCAGTGACGGCAAAGGTCATAAGAATTAGGCCACTTGGAATCACCAAGGCAACGGAAAGCATGACCGGTATCGCAAGCAACAAGGCAGCAGGGCTCAGCAAATGGAACTCCGATGCAATGAGTGGTCCCGTGACGATTAACACAGCGAAAGTTGCCAGCAGTAAAAGGCCACACCAATGCGCAAAGGAACGCATTGCTTTGATTGCAGGGAGGCGTGTCCGTTCGATAAGCCGCATGAGTGGTGGTTTGGGGCGTCTGGCCCGATTTGCCATGATCGTACCAAACCCGAGCAGAGTGGCAGCGGCTAAGAAGCTTAGCTTCGTTCCAGCCGCTTCAAAAGCGCCAGGCGAGGTGGCAAAAAGCGTTACTGCAGCGCCCCCTAACGAGTTCATCCCCAATGGGTGTCTTCTTACCATCGCTGCAACGACAGCTCCGCCGGCCAGGATTGCCGCGCGCAAGGCTGGGGGGCGTGTTCCAACGAGTACGGCATAGAAAATCACTAGCCCGAGGCTTAGCCCCTGAGCTGTTCGCATAGGGAGCAAACCAAGGGCCCCGAGTAGCAACGGGAGACCAGCAACCAGCCCGACATGTAACCCTGATACCACCAAAACATGCAGCGTACCGGTCTTACGAAACGCCTCGGTTGTTGATCGAGACAACCCCGAGGGATTGCCAAGTAACATGGCCGAAGCGAGCGGAGCATTTTCTTTTGTTAGATACTGCGCCAGCGTATTGTTTGCCGATTGACGAAGGTAATGAAGCCCCTTGAAGAAGAGATTATTCGTTTGATCTGCTTTTAAAATGATCGACGCGCAGGCGGGAGATTCACACCAAACCAACGCCAAGCGTCGGTTCATGCGACTTACGCGGGCCGCGTCCCGTTCGCCCGGATTGAGGGCACACGATGGCTTTCTAAGTTGACCGAACAATTGGGCATGGCAGCCTAAAGAGAGGAAATCAGCTTTGCCAGCCAAACGTACTTCGCATTGGCCCGAGGTGGGTATCCAAGTTTCTCCGTTACGCAGTCGAGTGACTTCTATCTGCACGACCGACTGGTCGCTTGGTGGGATGGCGTGGAAGGGAGTCGCTTGTTCGGCAGGAAAATGTAGGGGTGACGTGACGACGATTCCCTCTAAGCAGACTGGCCCGGCATCACGATCGGCATACCGACCAATTTCATTGGTGGAAAAAGTGCGACAATTCATTCCGCTCCAACTGGCTGCTAAGCAAGTAATGCTTGCCAGTAAAAGCCAAGCGGCAGTTACATTTCTTAACACTCGATGAGTAATGGCCCAGCTAACGAGAAGCATCGGCACCCCGATCAGCAGCCAAGCTGGCGACAGATTGTTTGGCCAAACAATTTGTTCCAGAAGCATCCCAACGACTGTCGAGGCAGTGACCCAAACGAGTGGCAAGTCACTCAGCCGACGCGACGCGATACGGCGTGCTTCAAGTCGTTCGGCAGGTTCAGATGGCAGGGGCATCGAGTGATTTGGGCATCGAGTGGTATGGCTTGATAATGCTCGAAGGCATTACACAATCGAGGTGCTAGCACGCCTCGTATTTCATGGGGTAGCTAGCATCGAATCGCCTTTGCCCTGAGTTCTCAAAGAACCGATTTCGCCTATCTCGCGTAGGCAAAACTAGCGACTCGGCATAGAATCTTGTCAGTCAAGTAAAGCGGGAGCGTGGTTGTTCAGTACTAGCAAACTGACTTACCCTTACGTTTTACCCTGCAGAATAGGTGCTTAGGGATAGGTATCTACTACCCATTTTCCATTTTTTCACTTGGTGGAGGGCCATGAAGCCTCGCTGGGTTCGGTTCAGGGAGGATTTTCATATGGCCCTTTTTTCGCCTAAATCGCGTAAAACCAAGCCACGTCTCAACTCTACTCGCCGTAAAAACCCCCGTCATAAAAAAAACATGCGCCGCGCTATCGCTACCGTCTCTGAATTGACACTCTTTGGAGCCCTTGTCGCATCGCTTGCCGGATGTGCCAAACAGGAAGTCCAATCAACTGCCAAATTGGAAGAACCTTCGATCAGCATTCCCGATATTTCTCCTGCGAAGGAAATCGCTCTGTCAAACCTTTCAACTAAAACAGAAGCCCAAGGGGAAAAAATGGATGCTATTTTAATTCCTCGCGAAGTCCTTTTTGGCAATCCCGAAAAGGCCCAAGCACGACTAAGCCCCGATGGTAAATGGCTCAGCTATCTCAAGCCAGTTGATGGCGTGATGAATGTCTGGGCGGGCCCGGTCGAGGACCCTAGCCAAGCAGCACCGATCACCGAGGACCGTATTCGTGGCATCCGTTCGCATGGTTGGGCTTATGACAGCAAGCACATTGTCTATACCCAAGACAAAGCAGGGGACGAAAATTGGCACGTCTATGCGACCAATGTCGAAAATAAAGAGACTCGCGACCTGACGCCTGTCGATGGCGTTCGAGGGCAACTGTCGGGTTCAAGTGAACGATTTCCCAATGAACTTCTCATTGGCTTCAACGACCGCGATCCGCGCTATCACGATATCTATCGGGTGAATATCGCCACGGGTGAAAAAAACTTACTCCAAGAAAATTCGGGCCTCGCTGGCTTTGTGATCGACGACGATTTCAAAGTTCGTATGGCAATCAACTTCACGCCCGAAGCAGGGCAAGTTTGGCTCGATCCGAAGCCGGAGTCGTTTGGCGACAAAGGTTATACCGATTGGGAAAAAATCGAAGAGTTTTCATCAGTTGATGCGATGACCAGTGGCCCGGCAGGTTTCGACAAAACAGGTACGGTGCTTTACTTTGAAGATAGCCGTGATCGTGATACAGCAGGCCTCTTCTCGCGCGATCTTGCGACCGACGAAGTCAAGCTCATTGCCGAAGATCCGCGTGCCGACGTCGGCGGAACGTTAAGTCATCCGACCGAGAAAACGCTGCAAGCCGTTTCGTTCACTTATAGTCGCCGTGAATGGAAAGTGCTTGACCCGGCGATTCAGGCCGACATTGATTTCCTCACTGCATTTGAAGATGGCTTTACCGAAGGTGAGTTCATCGTCACAAGCCGAACGCTCGACGACTCGCGCTGGACGGTTGCCTACTTGCTCGATAACGGTCCAATTCGGTTCTACGTTTATGAACGCCCTGCTGCGGGTGGTGAGGGAGACCGGTCGATGCGTTATCTGTTCAGTAGCCGAAGCGATATGGAAGGCTACCCCCTGGTAAAGATGCACACGCCTGTGATTAAAAGCCGTGATGGTTTGAACCTCGTTAGCTACCTTTCACTCCCACCCGGTTCGGATGCGGACGGCGATGGCCGACCTGATAAACCACTACCGATGGTGCTTGATGTGCATGGGGGCCCCTGGGCTCGAGATGGTTGGGGGTACAACTCAACGCATCAATGGCTTGCTAACCGTGGCTATGCGGTGCTCAACGTTAATTACCGGGGCTCGACTGGATTTGGTAAAAAGTTTCTGAACGCCTCCAACGGCGAATGGGCTGGCAAGATGCACGATGACCTATTGGACGCCGTTCAGTGGGCGGTCCAGGAAGGAATCGCCCAAGAAGACAAAGTTGCCATCATGGGGGGGTCCTACGGAGGCTACGCGACGCTCGTCGGTTTGACTTTCACTCCGAAGACGTTTGTTTGTGGTATTGATATCGTGGGCCCATCGAGCCTCATTACGCTTATCAACAACGTGCCGCCGTATTGGTCTCGGTTCATGCCAGTGATGAAACTTCGCGTTGGCGACTGGACAACCGAGGAGGGGCAAGCCGATTTGCTCGCCCGATCGCCTTTGACGTTGGTCGATAAGATCGAACGTCCACTGCTCATTGGCCAAGGAGCAAACGACCCTCGCGTCACGCAACTCGAAGCAGACCAAATCGTGGAAGCGATGGAAGCAAAAGGGATTCCTGTCACCTACGCCCTCTACCCCGACGAAGGCCATGGCTTCGCCCGGCCCGAAAATCGCACGAGCTTCAATGCTGTCGTCGAAGCGTTTTTATCGAAGTATTTGGGAGGTCGATACGAGCCCATTGGCAAGGATCTCGAAGGTTCGAGCTTGCTCGTTCCGTCGGGTGTCGAAGGGGTACCAGGACTGAAAGAAGTTTTGCCAGCCAATCGGCTGAAGATGCCTGAGGTAGAGGAAGAGCCTGTTGAAGAGGTTTCAGCGAGGTAAGAGGAATGACGCATGAGGGGATTGTTTAACTAAAGCATAGGCTGGGAATCGGAAGCGTCAGCGACCGGAGGGATACACAAAGCTACTCACTTGCCAGACAGACTAAAGAGAATCGACACCACCCCCGTCTGGGCGCTGACGCTTCCGGTTCCACTGTCTTTGGATATAGTGAAATCGTTGCTCCGTTGCTTCCTCCGCTGTGCTCGTCGTGTTTCGTCTCCATATGCCTGAAAGAGCCGTTTCGCTGATATGTTAGGTATCTTTGCCGAGTGACTCGCTCCCGTGGCTTTTTGTTGTAGAATGGTAGATTCAAACCAATGCATCTACCACGATCCTTCCCACCTAACTGTTTCCTGCGTGTTCATCGGACCTGTCTTTACCCGCGAAGCTATAACGTCGCCACGTCGCCCACAGTTTTTTGTGGTGCGTGTGCTGTTTGTTGCCACGCTGCTTGGATTGACGCTGACCGCTTGGCAATTGATCGTCGGCTCGGGCTCGCTTGCCGGGCCGGGTGATTTTGCACGATTTGGCTCGGCGGTCTTCAAACTACTCGCCCCACTGGTGCTGACCGTGTCGGTGCTCTTTTCAGCGTTGCTCTCGGCGGCAGCTGTCTCGCAAGAAAAAAGTCGCGGGACGTTAATCTTGCTTTTGCTCACCGATTTACGAAATAGTGAATTGGT
>CAYGQU010000159.1:5313-6802 GCA_964352045.1 uncultured Planctomycetaceae bacterium | reverse complement strand
CATTTAGAAGGGGACGCCTGCCTACGTGAAATCGGATCCAGGTTATTAAGCGTTACACGATCGGGGGATGTTGTCGGCCGTTTTGGGGGTGATGAATTTTGCCTACTAATAGCCGGCGTTTCGACTGACCAAGAGTTGTTGCCAATAGCGCGAAGGCTTCAGCAGACGGTCAATGAAAATTATCGACTACCTGATGGCGAGCAACAAATCGGCGTAAGCATGGGTTGGGCTTTCTCACGTACCGAAGCATCGCCCAAACAACTTCTTCACGAGGCAGATCGTGCTATGTATGCCCAAAAGCGTATTTACTCATAACACCCCCCTTAGAGGGGTTTTTCGGTTATCTCCAACAAGCCGACATTGCCGGTTTGCTTCATCCTCGCTAGCTTAACGGTTTGAAGGAGAGCCGTTTTTGTGTCGATTGCCATTGGCAGGTGCTGATAGCAGCTTCACCGAAGTAAATCCCAGGGAGGGTTGAGCAAATCACCATGAGAGTCACACGTCTCGTTGCAGAAGTATTATTTGGCCGACCAGTTGCGAATGGTGGGGCCGAGACAATTAGCCAAGATCTTTCCCAACGGTTGGATGCCTTGACTTGCGATTCGGATCGCTTGCTCACCGATCTATCGGATCTTGTAACGCACCTCTTGATCGGACTTCAAAGTCCCTGGTCAACATCAACACATCCAATCTCAGGTAAGCTGTTCGTAACCACTCCACGATCAGGTAGTTATCAGCTTCGTCGTAGTACAACTGCCCAAGAAACTCGTCTAACCATTTCACGAACCAATCAAACGAGTTCCGATCAAGATACAACGGAAGGAATCAGTGATTGGCATCAAGGGGTCGATCCTTCGGTCTTGGCAACCATTTTTTGTAACCCTCACGATGACGAGCAAGCTCTTTTAAACTTACTTTCGCCCGAAGTTGCCGCCTCATTCAATCGCTTAACGAGTAAACAATTAGTCACAGCATCGCGCGATACTGACTGGAAACAAACTGCTCACAAAACGAATCACGAATTACTTCAGCGGCGTGACGAACTAGCGGCACTAATCGAAAAATCTCTTGGCGAACGACGGCTAGAAAGTGTATCACTGGAAGATCGTCTTGCCGAGCTTGAGTCGATCGAAGCCGAAATGCTTGAACAGCTAGAAACTTTGCGTAGACGCTTGGCAGTGGTCGATGCCGAGCTGAGTGAAGAAGAAACCCGTGCTCGTTATGCTCAACTCAATCAATTAGCACATGATGCCGAAGCACAACATGTTTCTGACGATTGGGAGCCACGCCTCGAAGACCTTGACGAACAAATTGGCCGTTGGCGCAGTACTCTCGCTGAACTGGAAAGTCGCCTAGCACGGGTCCGTAGCGAACTAGCCCAGGTTCATCCCGACGATGCGACCCCCGAGCTACCCCTCTCCGATCAGCGGGCAAGCATCGCGGTTGCGCAAAGGCTCATTGCCGATCTTGAGAGCGAAGTAGCTAGATT
>CAYGQU010000159.1:0-5303 GCA_964352045.1 uncultured Planctomycetaceae bacterium | reverse complement strand
CTAGATTTGCGCGATCGAACGACTCTCCGCTATGCCTCTGCAAGGAGGCACACCCGCGTCTAAATCCTCTTGTAGAAACGCTCGGGCGGCATATTAATCGACTAGCCGAACTCGTTTCACAACAAGATCGAGCATTGCATGCCCAAGAGCTGATCGACGAATCAGAACGAATCGAGCGCTCACAAACAGAGATCCGTCAGCAGTTAGAAAAGCTACTAGAACGACGCCAAACCTTGTGGCGAACAAGCCGTTCGCGGGTTGAGAAACCCTTGTTCAAATACGATTACCCCATCGATCACGAAGCACTTCTGAAACGGCACGCCGTATTGGCCCGTGAATTAGAACAACACGAAGCAGCTTTACTCCAACTTCGCCAAGAGCGCGATCATCTAATCCAACAGCGTACTGATTTGTTAAATCAGGCTGATTTGCGAAATTGGCGAATCGAACTAGAAACACTTCAGGCACGTATCGCCGAGGGTCGTTATGCCGATTCTCTCACCGTGACTGGAGGGATAGCCACGCTTCGGGCGTCGGATTTACTTGCCAAGCTAAGCGATGGCGAATTAACCCAATTGAGGTTGGTTGCTGGTGGCAGGGAAGTCTCGATTACCGATCGAAGAGGTGTCGTTATCAGTCAGTCTTCTCTAGCAACCGAGCACCGGCGGTTAGTGGTTTGGGCACTGCGTCTCGCGCTGGTCGATGCTTGTGTCAATGCTGGAGTCTCGATTCCCTTGGTACTAAATGAGCCATTTAGGAATCTCAGCGATCGCCATGCTGCTAATTTGGCAATGACATTGGACGATCTACAAAATCGAAACAGACAGGTGATCGTATTCACCCAACGTCGTGAAGCACTTGACCGTATCCGCTCGCTCGGGGGATCGGTCTATGTTTTGGGCAGAAAAGAAGTACCGGCGCCAGCTCTTAAGCCTGTTGTGCAACCACGTGTAGAAACCGTTACAAAAACTTTCGTTGAAACGCTACCGCTTCTCGAACTAGATGATTCGATCGAAAAATTTCCGGTGCCAATCAAGAATCGTGCCGCAGCCTTTAGTCGAGCTAAAATTCGTACAATCGGTGAGCTGCTCGAGTCGGATCCCAGTATCGTAGCCCAAGAAATTTCCATCGATGGAATCACTGCCGAATTGGTTTCTCTTTGGCAAACGCACCTCTGCTTAGTTTGCTTTGTACCCGGATTGAGTTTCCAACAAGCTAAGTACCTTACCGATTGCGAAATTTTCAGCGTCGAAGATCTTGCTGTGGCTGACGCTGACCAACTTCGTGCTCGACTTACCAAGCTAGGTATCGACTCAGAACATCGGTCGGGAATTTCTCAATGGATAAGGCATGCACGAGAGGGAAACCAGCGTTGGCAGGGATCATCGGCCTACCGATCTTGGAGCCGTCATCGAAGTGAACGAAGCAATCGGATTTATCAAAACTCGGCGCGACGTGATCGAGAATTTGTAAGCCGAAAACGCCGGAGCGATCAAAGAGACCATTCAACCCAGTCTAACAGCAGAACCTCAAATAACAGGCACTCAAACACAAGAAGCTCCACTAAAAAGAGCAATGGTCTTCGTTTCTATCTGGAAATCGACAGCCCCGTGGTGGATGCCCCTTCAATCGGCAAGAAGCGAGCCAGTCAATTGAAAACTCACGGGGTTTGCACCGTAGCCGATCTTTTGACGATCGATCCACAATGGCTAGCCGAGCAATTGGATGATTCCCGGGTCGATTCGGCCAAGATTGTCGCTTGGCAACATCAAGCAGGCTTAGTCTGCCGCATACCGGGGCTTCGTGGGCACGATGCTCAGATTCTGGTCGGCAGCGGTTTTACGACCCCCGAAGATATCTCTTCGATGAAACCAGCCGAGTTGCTTGAATTTGTCGATCCCTTCTGCGATTCTTCCGCGGGACAACGAGCCCTACGCGGCTCACAACGCCCTGACTTGGCAGAGATCAAAGAATGGATCGAAGGGGCTCGACAGTGTCGGGTGCTGGGAACTGTTTAACCCCCGATTGGCAAGTCCAATAGTTGACTTCCATTGCCGACGAGTGTGCCTAATACCTTTGACGTTTGGCTTAGTACAAGCATAGAATCATGTAATAAGTCTTCGCTCTGGTAGGAAAAACTTTCAGCACGATGGCTGCTTTATTGACAAGAGTATGCCAAAAGCTAAAGAACCCGGAATCGCATTTTATGAATCGTTATGCTTCACTGTCGGATGACTTTTATGTGAACATGAATCTCAGCACCGAGATGGAGCTATCGAACAATCGTGAGACGATTTTGCATTTTGCTGAACAAATGCAAAAGTGCTATCCTGAAATGCGCAATTTTTATGCTCGCGAGAAGGGAAACTATGTCCTGGAGGAGGACAAAGATAGCGGCGCCTATCGTTGGTGTTCGATCGAACCCAGCCGCATTGCTTCGGGTCAAGTCAACCCACAGCAGATCAGCTTGGCTTTAGAACAACATCGTCGTGTGTTAGAAATCGCGCCTTATGAACTATCTCTTAGCCCCCTCGATTGCGAGGCGTTTGACCTGCTCATTGGTTTTGATTTCAATTGCAAAGCAAATCATAATCAAGTAGTAGCCGAGGCGCTAGGCTATAGCCCCGCGTTTGAGAAGCTAGCCTCATTAGGAGGAACTAAGTTCATCTCCTACGAGCCAACAATAACACTCGCTATGGACGAAGATTGCCGATTGCAATGTCGCGTGGGAATCGAGACACGTACGACTCCCTACCACATACGCTCGGGTGAGTACCAAGAGGATCAGCTCAGCGTCTACATTACAGCACGACACTACGGAAGCCTTGAAGCAAGCAGCAGCTATGTTGAAATGCTTGAAACCTTATCAAAAGTTTGCTTTGAAGTGCTCGACACTTGCGTGGTCGAACCGATCCTAGAGCCATTGGCAAAAACTATCTCAATGCGATAATTCTTCCCAAGATCATTGGCATGATACCGAAAGCAGGAACTCCTAGGTTCGTCGAAGACCATTATCTCGGTTAAGCCGCTATCTAATTAAGCGATTAACACTTTCGAGTAGCTTGTCCATCGGGAACGGCTTGCGAAGGTAATCATCAACACCCAACATTTCCGCATAAGCCTTATGGCGGCTTCCTTCGTTGGCGGTAACCATGATAACGGGCGGTGAATCCATTTCTGACCGGCGAAGCTTTTCCAGAACTAAGAAACCGCTTCGCTTGGGCATCATCATATCAAGAATAATCAGGTCGGGCGATTCTCGTTCGACGAGGGCAAGACCTTGATTACCATCTCGGGCGACCAACACCTCAAACCCATTTGCTTCGAGTGCAAGGCGGAGTGACTCGATAATATCAGCATCATCATCAACGAGTAGGATACGTTGTTGTGCATTGGCGGCAGATTTTGACTTCTTGTCAGGCATCGTTCAGTCGAGGGTGCAAGGCGAAAATTCTAGGCTTCAACCCAAATGGATAAACAGAGGTCTTGCTACTGATTTTACTCAGTTCTAGCAGTACCGCCCAGTTAGGTCGTATTCTAGGGTATAACGGCAAGAAGCCTCGTTGCAAAGCTAGGCAGCTCGTTTTCGTCGGCCAATTGTAGTTTTATTGGGCCAATTAGTGATTTCAAGGCGTGTTCGACCTACCGCTTCGCAGCAGATGTCCGCGATTTGCTCAGAAGCATCACGCCGTGCCAATTTGGCAATCGACTCAGAGCGTAACGCAAGTTCGTTCGAGTTACTCAACATAGGACTTAGTTGGTCAACCAATACGTCAGCCAACTCACAGTCGGTTTCATCGACTAAACGAACGGCGCCAAGCTGTTCATAGATTCGTGCATTGGCAGCTTGTGACTCCCCGCCTGGTCGGCTGTCGGGTACTAATAAGGCTGGTGTGGCCGAGTGGGCTAATTCCGCTAAGGTGCTACCACCAGCTCTGCAGATAGCCAAATCAGCTTCGCCCAAAATCGAGGCAATCTCGTCGATATAAGAGACGACTAAAGCATCAAGCCCAAGTTCCTTGTAGCGATTTTCTGTTTCGAGAAGCTGACCTTCACCAGCTTGATGGACAATGCGCCACGCACCAAGCCGATGCTTTAGACGCGCCAAAGCGGCTGGAACCGACTTGTTGAGCGAACTTGCTCCGCCCAAGCCACCAAACACGACCAAGCATTTCAGAGGCGGCACTTCTTGTTTCATCAAGCGGATGGGACTCAAACGATTCAACGATGAGCGGCACGGAATGCCTGTTACCAATGGCATGGTTTGCGTCGAAAATTGACCAACCGCCTCCTCGAAACCAAGGCAAACGGCAGTAGCATACTTTGACAATCGCCTCGTGACCGAATTAGTCACACTATTCTGCTCTACCAAAATCCTAGGAATCTTCGCTGCATTAGCAGCTCGGAAAGTCAGCGGCGAGGCATGTCCACCAAGCGCTACGACTAGATCAGCATGCAATTCATGAAGCATCCAGCGTGCTGCGCAGTATCCCGCAGAATTATCCGTTAAGTACCGAACTGCCCGCAGGGGCCCGTGCAAGTCGTGTTGTGAGGGCAACGCAAAATAGTTGTAGCCAGCAGCGTGAATTGAGTGACGTTCAATTGGTCGTCCATCGCCGAAGAAGGTGACTTTTGCACTAGGTAATTTCTTACCAAGTTGCTCGGCAATCGCCATACCGGGGTGAAGATATTCCATCGA
This sequence comes from uncultured Planctomycetaceae bacterium, assembly GCA_964352045.1. Taxonomy (GTDB): domain Bacteria; phylum Planctomycetota; class Planctomycetia; order Pirellulales; family Lacipirellulaceae; genus CAYGQU01. The sequence continues at coordinate 604 of CAYGQU010000159.1, read as the reverse complement.
ACCGCCACCAGCGAAAACTATGTGCGGTGCTGAGGGGGCAAGATGTGGCACGATCAGGCAACCGTTCTTCTATTATTAAAATTAAAACCAAGCATATTTCACATCAAGCACATAGCGTTGTATCTACTGAGCGTCGGAGGTGGTTAACACCACCCCGACGCTCAGCGGTGAACTCCATCGCGAAGATCCTACTCGAGGTGATTGACCCAGTAATCACCTCTGAAGGAACTAGCTCTTCAACCCTGGGGGGGTGGACACGCTGGACCCCGCAATCTGGCGTGACCGACGATGAAGCTCCGGTGTAATTAGTTTTTTGTTGTCTAGTGAATTCAAATTTCGCATATAATTAGGCCTCGAAAGCCAGTCGATGACGAATCAGGCCTTCGATTAAATCCCTATCTTCCGACTCGGTTTGGTAACCAATCGCAAGCACCACATCACCTGCATCAGCCAGACCAATCGCAAGTGCTAGTGATTGCAAGCGATCTTCGACTATTGTAGTGATCGTACGCTTTGGCGTGTAATTGGTATCACTTGATGAGGCAATCACACGATCTGCCATGCACTCGGCAGCCAAAAGCTGCTCGTTAGCGATTAACTTATC
>CAYGQU010000158.1:0-6862 GCA_964352045.1 uncultured Planctomycetaceae bacterium | reverse complement strand
GCGCCAAGCATTTGGTCATCGACCACGCCGGTCAGGCCATCGCTGCACAAGAGATAACAATCATTGGACTCGACCGGATAAGGGCCTTCGAGATCGATGTTGACGACTTCGTTTGGGCCAAGTGAGCGGGTAATCACATTCTTAGGAATGTAGGCGGGGACTTTATCTTCGGTCACATTGCTAGCAGCTGCCATCTCCCAGACGAGGCTATGGTCGAACGTCAGTTGTTCGAGCACTCCTCGACGCATTCGATAAACACGGCTGTCGCCAACATGCCCCACCAAAGCCATGCCGTCCGACAGCACGAGACAACTGCAAGTTGTTCCCATTCCCTCAAATTCGGGTGCCGACCCTCCTTTGGCAAAAATACACTCGTTCGCTTCGCGGATTGCTATCCGAAGCGCATCGGGAGCAGGATTTTCCTTACTCTTGCTATAAACGTGTGGCACCGTTTCAACGGCTATTTTGCTAGCAAGTTCTCCAGCAGCGTGGGCTCCCATGCCATCGGCAACGATCAAAAACCGCTCCTGTCGTTGGCCCCTATTGGGATCGTTTACCGGAGTGATAGCAATCGCATCTTGGTTCATTGCTCGTCGCATACCGACATCGGTGCGTGATGCACAATCGTAGCGAAACAATGACCGGTTGGTGTCGGGGGTGGCAGTAACGGCGGCAGATGGATTGGATGCTTGCACCTTGTGATTTTAGCTTGAAATGAGCGTCGATAACAGCCATTGGCATTGCGGATAACGAGATCAAAAAGCTTTTCGCCGTAATTTTTCAAGAGATTCTCATTCGGAGGTTGGTCTAGCCCGAAGAAGCAACGATCGCTAGACTCACGCCGCGCACGGATTTGGCAAATTCTAACGAACCTAGAAAAATAAGCCCCTCTTGACGTTTTTATCCATCTAGCTGTTTTATCCTCTTAACTGCCTTAAAGAAATCAGTTTCAAGTTGAAACGAAAATCGCTCCTACTGCTGACCCTTTGCTTGTTGATGACCACTCCCGGGTGCATTCGACGCCGGCTGATGGTGCGTAGCAACCCGCCAGGGGCAACGGTTCATGTCGATAATCAACCAATCGGCGTCACGCCTTGCGGAGTCGATTTCGTCTATTACGGAACCCGCGAAGTTCGGCTTTCGATGCAGGGTTACGAGACGCTGACCGTTAATCAACCGATACCAACGCCTTGGTATGAATTCCCAGGCATTGATTTTGTAACGGAAAATATGATTCCCAACCGAATCGAAGACATTCGCACCGTTAGCTACAACCTCACACGCCAGCGCATGGCACCGGCGGAAGAAATTGTTTCACGAGGTCAAGAACTACGAGGGCAAATCACACCACTAGGAGCGGCACCGATTGGGGCTACTTTCAGTCAGCCTGGCATCAACTCCAATTTAGAAGCAACAGGCATTGGTGATCCAAACATCAATCCTTATAACGCGCCCTATAATTTGTCGCAGCCCAATCTAGCACATCCAAACCAGCCAACGCTTGCTCCCCAACCACCAACGAATACGCAACCAACCTCCCCCGGCTTTCGGTATTAGCCGTAGGGTCCGCTGTGCGGACCGTAGTTTCGGTATAATGCTAAGCGTTGTTTCACTTGCGGGAGGGACCGTCCCTGCGGTCCGCACAGCGGACCCTACTTGATACCTGGCCCTCGGTTGACGGCTCCGCCGACTAGGCGACCTGGTTCACGAGCGACTTTATCCATAAAGACCCGAGCATCGGCAGTGATTGGTCGCAAGGTCTTCATGAAATCGTTCACCTGAATCAACACCGTGTTGGTATTTCCAATCACCGTGTTGATGTTCTCATACAATGCCGGGTCACTAACGAGTTGGGCAATTGTCCCTTCGCTATCGTTGAGCGCTGCTGCGAAGACGGCAATGTCGGCAAGTGATTTGCTAAGGCTTTCAATCGATTCGGTTAACATGCCTGCCAACTCGTCGCCCCGATCACCGAGCGGCTTGGTAAATCCTTGCAGGTTGTTCAAATTCGTTTCGGCACTTTCAACAACACTGTCCAATGATTCAAGCGTTGTCGTAGCACGCGTAACGACTTCTTGGGCTGAAATTAGTAGCTGCGGCAGATCTTGCGAGATTTGGCTGATGCTCGTCTTTAGTTCCTCGCCATCAAAAACATTGTCAACACCGTCGGTAAAATTTGAAACCCTCGCCATCGTCTCACGAAACTGCACGGCAGCCTGTCGCACATCAGTAATAAGCCCTTCGACTTCATTGGTATTGAAATCAACTCCCAACACGCTATCAAATTTTTCGGTTAGCGAGGCCACCCCATCAGCAGCGCGACCAATTGATTCAATGGCAGGACCAATCTCGACTTGAAGCTTCGTAATCGCGTCAATAGGATCGCTCAATGCCTCGCCCTGAATTTGCGAGCCATCAGGAACCGGTACCGGTACAACGCGATCACCCGAATGTGAAAAGTTGATAACCGCATCGCCAAAAAGAGACGAAGGCTGTACCCGACAGCGATCCGATTGATAAATGGGTGTTCCTGGCTGCAAATTGGCCATAATTAAAACCCCGCCGCCCGGAACAAAACTGGTCTCCAGCACGCGGCCAATCAAAACACCATCCTTTCGCACCGGCGTATTAGGGCCAACCCCAGGCGCGCTATCAACACGAATTTGAATGACGTAAGGGGCGCCACTAAACGAGAGCGATGTCCCCTTGTTGAGCGTTATTAACAAACCAACAACCAGGACTGCGGCCAAGCCAACCACGCCAATTCGGAATTCTTCTTTTCGATTACTCATTACGACTTCCTACCAACAGGCATCCTGCTGATTGTTCAAAGACTTAGTAAAGCGATAGGTACAATAATGAACCTCACGACACGGCAAGCACGGCGAAAAAACTACGACCAATCAATAACTTTCAAGCTGAAGGTGCCTGTACTAGGTAAATTTGACGTTACTCAATCTTATAAACCCTGTTGATTCTGTCATCTATTGCCGTGCTCGCCGTGTCACCATGTTTTTATCTACTAGCTTCCTCTTATACCTTCCTTAAGCACCATGCATTTCTATAATCCGGTCCCGTGCTTCGCCTCGTACGAATTGCGTTACGCGCGGGTCTTCGCTCGCCTGGATTTCCGCGGGTGTGCCAGTGAAGATTATTTGGTTTTCGTTTTCTTTGAGCCTTGTTAGGGGATAAAGCATCACGATGCGGTCTGCTAACTTTAGTGCGCTGTGCATATCGTGCGTTACGATGATGCTCGTTACCGGCGTTGCCGAATCGCTTAGCTCGGCCGAGCGGGTTCGACTCTTTAAGATCAGCTCGTTAATGACATCACTCATGATCGGATCAAGACCGGTCGTTGGTTCGTCATAAAGAATCAAATCAGGACGCATGATTAGCGCGCGAGCCAAGCCGACCCGCTTTCGCATCCCCCCCGACAATTCGGCTGGTTTTTTCGCCATCACGTTTGTACTGAGCCCAACCTCCTTAAGCCCCTCGATTGCTGTCCGATAAGCCTCTTCACGGTCCATCCGTCGATGCTCAAGCAACGGAAACGCCACGTTTTCGGCAATGGTCATGCTGTCAAACAGTGCCGCTTGCTGGAAGACAAAACCAATTTGCGTACGCAGTTGTGTGATTGCCCTATCATCCATTGTGTCGAGAGGCTTATCCTCAAACGCAACACGCCCCGACGTCGGCGCAATGAGCCCGATGATCGTCTTGAGCAACACCGTTTTGCCGCAACCACTTTCGCCGATAATCACCACCGTCTCACCACGGGGTATGTCGAGCGACACATCGCGTAAGACTCTTTGTTGTCCAAATCGAACCGAGACATGACGGATACGGACGAGAGGTTCTCCTTTCATGAGAGCGCCTCCCCAGGAAAAATTATGACATAGATCTGATCGAGTGTGATACTGATAAACAAATCAAGAATCAAAATCACCACAAACGATTGAACGAACGCACTCGTCGCCGCACGCCCTACTCCCTCGGCACCCGAGTCGGCATGGAAACCGCGATAGCAGCTAATGATCGCAATCGTCGCACCGAAGAAAAAACTCTTCACGATGCCATAGATCAAATCCCATTCGCTAGTCGATTCTTGTGAGTTCATAAAATAGAAGTAAGCATCGACATCAAAAATGTAAATGCAGTAGAACGCACCGCCGACTACGCCCATGAACATCGCCATCACGGTCAGCGAAGGAATCATGAGCAAGCATGCGAGAAAGCGTGGCACGACGAGGTAACGAATCGGGTTTGCCCCCATCGACGTCAGTGCATCGATCTGCTCAGTCACGCGCATCGTGCCGATCTCGGCAGCAATCGAGCTACCAATTCGCCCCGCAAGCATTGTTGCCGCTAGCACCGGGCCAAGCTCGCGATACATCGACAGATTGATCATCACGCCTAGGCGTGTCTCCATGCCGAAGCGTGCGAACTGAAAGTAGGTCTGCACCGCTAGAACCATACCGATGAACGTCCCCGTGAGCGCCACCACGGGTAAGCTTCGCACGCCGATTTGGTAAAGGCTTTGCACTAGCAGATGACGACTCGGCCATCGGCTGAACATCCACGAAAGGGTTTTGCCAAAGAAGATAAGGATATCGCCGAACGAGGTGATCCAGAGGAAAATCATCGCCCCAAAGTCGCTGATCGATTCGCGCAGCGCAGCCCGAAAGCCCATAGGTGCGTTGTTCTTTTCGATAGCGTCCATGCTAGCAGTACGGCCTGTAAAGTATTTGGTCAAATAAGGCGCATACCGACAGCACCTCGCTTCTAAGATCGACTGCTGGACCTTGCCAACTTTAGCGGATAGGTAATTTACAGAGAGTTTACGGGCATGTTTTTGGTCAGATAGAGATCGTAGATAGTCGGGTAGCACCGACTTTCGTGAGCGAACGACCTTCTTAGCAATTCGACAATCGTTCGACTAACACGTAATTGCTATAAAAATCTTCCGCTCTCGAAAGCACAACAAAAAAAGCGGGCCGCTTTCGCAACCCGCTCTTAGTGGTTTCAACCTAATTTTTAACTCAGGAAGAATCAGTCCTCGCCGTCCGGCGAACCTTCTTCGCCTGCGTCTTCCCCTTCGCCTACGGCCGCGGCAACGGGCTCCGGTTCAGGTTCTTTGGTTTGCAAACCTTCGAACGTGAGTTGCTTCTTGCCGCCGACTTCTTTGACTTCGACACGAATCGTATCTTTGCCAGCGAATTCGCCCTTGAGCAATTCTTCGGCCAAGGGGTCTTCGATGTACTGTTCGATCGAACGACGCAGTGGACGTGCACCGTAGTCGGTGTTCGAGCCCTTCTTGACCAAGAAGGCTTTCGACTCGTCGGTTAGGTCGAGCACGAAGCCCTTCTCTAACAGACGCTCGCGAACCTTTGAAACTTCTAGCTCGACAACGTGCTTCAAGTTCTCTTCTGTCAGGTGACGGAAGACGATCACGTCGTTCACCCGGTTGATGAACTCAGGACGGAAGACCTTTTCGATCTCGTCCATCACGCGTGCCTTCATGTTGTCGTAGCTAGCGTCAGCATCGGGCTTCTGGAAACCGAAGGCGGATTCGTTCTTAATAGCGTCGGCACCCGCGTTGGTTGTCATGATGACAATCGTATTGCGGAAGTCGACACTTCGGCCAAACGAGTCGGTGAGGCGTCCTTCTTCCATCAACTGCAACAGCATGTTGAAGACTTCAGGGTGAGCCTTTTCGATTTCGTCAAGCAGGACGACAGCGTACGGACGACGGCGAATCTGTTCGGTCAGCTGACCACCCTCTTCGTAACCGACGTAGCCGGGAGGCGCCCCGATGAGGCGGCTCACGTTGTGCTTCTCCATGTACTCAGACATGTCGATTTGGATTAGGGCGTCTTGGTCGCCGAACATGAACTCCGCGAGCGCTTTGGCAAGCAACGTCTTACCAACCCCGGTCGGGCCAGCGAAAACGAACGTACCGGTCGGACGCTTCGGATCTTGCAATCCACTACGACTACGACGCACCGCACGGGCAATCGACTTGATCGCTTCGTCTTGGCTGATGACCTTCTCGTGAAGTTCATCTTCCATTTGCATAAGACGAAGTGCGTCTTCAGTGCTCATGCGCGTTAGCGGAATGCCGGTCATTTTCGAAACAACTTCGGCAATGACATCTTCATCGACCACGCCGCCGTTTTCGCGCGACTTCTCACGCCATTCTTTGGTGATGGTCTGTTTCTTTTGCTTGAGCTTATCGGCTTGATCACGAAGGGCGGCTGCCTTCTCGAAGTCTTGGTTCGCTACGGCTTCTTCTTTGTCGCCGTTGAGCGCTTCGATCTCTTCGTCAAGCTCCGAAAGATTCGGTGGCTTGCTCATCGTCTTGAGTCGCACGCGAGCGCCTGCTTCGTCGATGACGTCAATCGCCTTGTCAGGCAAGCAACGGCCCGTGATGTATCGATCGGAGAATTCGACAGCCGAGTCGATGGCGTCGTCGGTAATTTGAACCTTGTGGTGATCTTCGTATCGTTCGCGAAGGCCACGGAGGATTGCCTTCGTGTCGTCGGGCGTGGTTGGCTCGACCATTACCTCTTGGAAACGACGGGCAAGTGCCGAGTCCTTTTCGATGTACTTACGGTACTCATCAAGTGTGGTCGCACCGATGCATTGAATCTCGCCACGAGCAAGTGCAGGCTTGAGGACGTTCGAGGCATCGATCGCCCCTTCGGCTCCACCGGCGCCGACGAGGGTATGCAATTCGTCAATGAACAAGATGGTGTTCTTCGCACGGCGAACCTCGTTCATGACCGCTTTGATGCGTTCTTCGAACTGACCACGGTACTTTGTTCCAGCGACCATCATCGCGAGGTCGAGCACAACGATGCGA
>CAYGQU010000157.1:3017-6873 GCA_964352045.1 uncultured Planctomycetaceae bacterium | reverse complement strand
GCTTTGTGGATTGGTCATCGCCGGTAACGACGACTCTATTTCGGCATGCACCAGAAGTATCGCTCCTCGCTTGGCAAGCAACGGCATAACTTGCCTGAGCTCTTTTTCCGTTGCATTTGGGAAAGCATCGAGGCCACTATGGCACAAGAAAGCCTTGACGCCTAAAACTCCAGCAGCGAGCAATTCGCCGATATCGTTTTCATTGCCCGGAACCAATCCAGCATGAAAGCCAACGTCAACACTTAGCTTGCGCTCGGAGGAAAGTCTTTTGTGCTTTAGTGCATGGAGCGTGGTGGTGACGGGAAGACTATTGAGTGGCATGTCAACAAGCGTTGTGATACCCCCCGCGGCTGCGGCAGCGGTGCCGGTGCGAAACCCTTCCCAGTGGACATTCCCCGGTTCGTTAAGATGGACATGAAGGTCTATTAAGCCCGGCAAGAGAGCGACCTGGCCTAGATCGACACCCCCTAGGCTAGCAAACAACTCGGGCTGATACGCTTGGATCGCGATAATTCGGCCAGATTGAATTCTGATGGTAGCTGGTTTTTCCCCTAACGGTGTCACCACACGCTGACTGCTCAGCACCAATTCATTTTGATTGATTTGCGACATAAGTTCTTTTTGACTTATCGACTCTTTAGTTGGTCTCAGCCTTTAGCTGGACTCAGCGTTACAGTAAATTAAGACATCGTATTCAGGCGTAGTTTATCACGAATAGCAAAGGGTTGGGATGGCCAGTCAATTATCAAGTAACTGTTATGGCAAGCACCAAGTACGGGTAAGCAAAATTTGCCGAACGGGTGCAGCAGGCTCGAAGCACAAATTCATCGAAGCTTCGGTCAATATCGAACTTGAAGGGGATTTTGAAACTGCGTTTACCGAGGGCAACAATCGGTCGGTTATCGCGACCGACACATGCAAAAACACAGTCTACATCCTGGCCAAAGATACCGAGTACGAAACAATCGAAGAGCTTGCGATTGCCATCGCCAAGCATTTTATTGGTCAATACGATCATGTAAGTCAAGCTCGTATTTCGGTAAGTGAGCAAATCTGGGATCGACTTCTTGACTGTCCCCATGCGTTTGCTGCTCGTGACAAAATGACCCCGACGGCCGAGGTCTTACTCAGCCGAGGAAAATCGCCCGTTGTCACGTCGGGCCTAAAGCATCTGACAATTGCTAAGACGACCGAAAGTGGTTTCGTCGAGTTTCACGATGATGAGTTTCGTACCTTAGCCGATACAGATGATCGAATCCTGGCTACCGAGCTGTCGGCCTCTTGGGAATATAATTCATTGGACCTGGATTTCGCTTCAAAGCGAGAAGAAGTGCTGAGCGCCTTGCTCGCCCGATTTATCGACCACTACAGCAAGAGTGTGCAAGAAACGCTTTACTTTATGGGACAAGCAGCCATCGAAGCTTGTTCTGCGGTGAATTCAATTACGCTAACCATGCCTAACAAGCATCACATTCTTGCCAACCTAGAACCCTTCAAGCGTGAAAACAAGAACGAAATTTTTGTCGTTACTGACGAGCCATTTGGGTACATCTCGGGAACCGTTACGCGCAGTTAAACCGTTTTGCAGTTATTGGGTGACGAATTAGCAATCACCGGGTAAGAGGCTGCTTACTCATGGCTAACTTGCCAATTGGGCAAGCGTCAGTGAAAGCGTCTTTACACCAATCTCTATTTGCTCGGGGGTTGATAATTCATCAGGACGGTGCGACACACCACCCCGGCAGGGGATGAAGATCATTCCCATTGGGGCGATGCGGGCCATAAAAAGAGAATCATGATAAGCGCGGCTAATCATTTTTTGCGACGAAACGCCAAGGATCGAAACAGCCTGGGTTGCAGCTTCGATTACCTCCGCTGCGGCTAGGGCAGGAGGATCAGCATTCAGAATACGAGTTTTTACCGTGACATGACGTTTTGCAGCAATTAGCTTAACAGTCTCTTGAATAGCAGATAAAACTTGATCACGATTCTCACCATCTATGTCGCGCAAATCGAGTGTAAATGCCACCCTGCTCGGAATCGAATTGATAGCACCAGGATGAACTTCCAGCCGTCCTACAGTGGCGACCAAATCGGGACTTTTGCTTCCGAGGGCAAGTTTTTCAATTGTTTGGACCATCTCGGTCGTGGCCGACAGCGCATCGCGACGTCGCGGCATTAAGACCGCCCCGGCATGCCCCCCTTCGCCTGTAACAATAAATTCTGCTGTGGCTGGCGCGGCGATGGCCGTTACGATGCCAATGGATAAATTACCCGTCTCAAGCTCGGGACCTTGTTCGATATGGAGTTCGACAAAGGCATGATAGTAATCTTTGGGTAAGAAAACTTCTGACAACTCACCTGTAAAGCCTGCACGTGTGCGGACGATGTCGTAGTTGTCTTCTTGATCATCTGTTAATTTGGTAAGAGCATCAACCGACATGGCGCCGCTTAGGGTTCGGCTGCCGGTGCAACCAACGCCAAATCGGGTTGGTTCTTCGGACGTAAACATAACGAGTTCAATTGAACGCCGTGGCACGAAGCCCGATCTTTGCAAGGCACGAATTGCTTCGAGTCCGCCTAAGACGCCCACCGTGCCATCGAACATGCCCGAGTGGGGTATCGCATCGGTATGCGAACCGGTGCCCACAACGGGTGCCAACGGATCTTTACCTTGCCATCGAGCAAAAGTATTTCCCATCGGATCGACACGTACGGCAAGCCCTGCCGATTCGTAGAGCGACTTCAAATAGGCGCGAGCCTTGAGGTCGGTTTCGCTGAAGACAACCCGCGTGACGGCTGGTGCTGGCTCGGGACAATCGCTAATCGCTGCAAGCTGATCAAGCTCTTCTATCAACTTATCAATTTGAACTGCGGGCGTGCTAAGGCTCATACGAAACACTTCCTCGAAGGGGACTTAGACAGGAACTTAGTAGTTCAATGGATGGCGATGGATATCTTTGTAATAGATATAAGCTGCAGGTGACTTACCCATGGCTACAAACCACTGTGGGCAATAGGAAGCCATCCAGATGGAATCTCCTGCTTGAACTGGATACCAGGATTCGTCGAGCCGATAGATACCCTGTCCTTGTTTCATGTAGAGACCATGCTCCATGACATGTGTTTCGACCAAGGGGAGCGTAGTGCCCGGCTGAAACGTAAAGACATTGACCGCCATATCGAAGCCTTGCTCGATAGGCAGCAAGGTGGCCAACATAGCATCTTCATCCCCCATGAAGGGTTCAACGGAGGCTGTTGCCAGTGAACCTATCGTCCGGTTAGGAACCTCGATGTCTTCTTGTGGCTCATAATCTTTTTCAAAGACGAGTAAACGGCAACCCTCGGGAGCGGATAGCTCGTAAGAATCCTCTGGAGGAAACCACGCAAAATCATCGACATTAAGTGACTTACCGTCGAGTGTTACCTCTCCTTCGAGCACATAGACAAGCCGTTGAATCCCAAGCGACGACCCCGTCGTGAGGCATCCAGCACTTCCATGAACAAGGTACTGCACGAACCGAGGCCCTTGCATTACGGGACTGATTAGCACCACTCCTTCGGTTGACACCCAATCCGTGAGGGGGGATATAACGTGGCCATCCGGTCCAATTATTGCGTGAGTTTGAGTTACACGTGTTCGCGTTTCGCCAAAAGGTACATTCACAACAATCTCGTTTCTAGTGATTCAATGCCAAGCAACTCAGGTTGCCTATTTGATTATTTTCTTGTGGCTTTTACTTGCTCGGCAAGTCGAAGGACAAATTTAGCGAGGACTTCGATCCCCACCGCCACATCATCAGGTTCTACCCGTTCGTCAGGATGATGACTCACGGCCCCCGGGTGACGAATAAAC
>CAYGQU010000157.1:1861-3007 GCA_964352045.1 uncultured Planctomycetaceae bacterium | reverse complement strand
ACATCATACTAATTGGATAGCGTTCGGACATGACGACGGCATCGTGCCCTGCACCGCTGGGTACTGCCAAGGCGCTGATCCCACAATCCGATATGCATTGGCTCAGTAGTCCGCTAAGCCGTTGGTCTACCGCAACGGATCTTTTGGAGGCGGACTCCAAAAGATCAAAAGTGACGCGTCCATCTAAAGCGATTTTAGTCGCTGACTTTATCAGTTCATCAACCGCTTGTTCACGCAAAGCATTTTCTAAATGCCGGACATCAAGCGAAAGGACGACACGGCCAGGAATCACATTCGACGCATTCGGAAAAACATCCAAAGAGCCAACCGTGGCTCTGAGTCCTTTAATATTACAGCCAACTTCGTCAACCTTAGTAACAAATTTGGCAGCCGCGACAAGAGCATCACTACGCCCAAGCATGGGCGTCGTGCCCGCATGCCCAACTTCACCTATGAATTCCAAGCGAAGCCGGCTTTGACCTGCGATGCCGCTGACGATACCAACAGGTAAGTTTGCTCGTTCGAGGACGGGTCCTTGTTCGAGATGAGGCTCAACGTAGCCAATTACCTTCTCATTGCGATAGGGTCGTTGGCAAGTTTTGTTAGGGTCCAAATGGAATGCTGTAATCGCTTCGCGAAGCGTAACACCTGAACGGTCAGTTCTTTCTAGCCATTCGGGATGAAAGACGCCTGCAACAGCACTACTTCCTAAATAAGGTTTATTAAACCGAATTCCCTCTTCCTCGCTAAAACCTATTACATCGAGATTGAAAGGTAATTCTTGCTCGTTCAGCATTTCGGCCACAGCCAACCCCATTAGCACACCAAGCACGCCATCGTAATGTCCTGCATTGACGACGGTATCAAGGTGCGATCCGATGATAAGCGTTTGGGTCGAATTCGTCCCCCTGCGGCGGCCAATCATGTTGCCAGCGTGATCGACCTTTGGGTCGAGAGAAGCGGCACGCATCCAATTAGCGAGAGATGTATGAACCTTTTGCATTGGTGGCGAAAGGTAGAGCCGAGTTAAGCAACAAGGATCTTCCGAACAACAAGCGAGCTCGGCACAACGTGCCATGACGAGATCAGCTTTCGTCAAGGCATCTTGCTGCACTAGGGTTGGCTGCTGGGGCATATCAGGTAAGT
>CAYGQU010000157.1:0-1851 GCA_964352045.1 uncultured Planctomycetaceae bacterium | reverse complement strand
TGTCGCTACGATGTAGTAGCTAAAGGTATTGACGACAGCAAAGTCGGCACCTATCGTGGTTTAAGGCGGGACATTACAGCATATCCACCCTAGCCACGTCGGACAATCTGCCTGTCTACTGACTTGCATTATATTTTGCTAGCCAAGGCGTGTGAGGGCAATATCAACAGGAGTCCAACCACCGCCATGCGTGATTGCGTCGTATTCTATATCAATGATCAACTTCAAGTTGTTCGCGGGGAAGATGCGGGCCTAACGCTTACGGATTTCCTTCGCTCTTTAACAGGACCCAGCGTTTCTAGTTATACGGCTGCTTGTGGTTTCTTTGCTGAACAGCAAACCGATTCTATTAAAAAAACGACTGACACCCAACCTGCGCACAATCTAGCTACCACAGGCTGTCAGACCGAGCGACTGGTTGGCACCAAGGTCGCATGTGCCGAAGGAGACTGTGGTGCATGCACTATCTTAGTCGGCAAGCCAGACGAGAAAAATTCTCGATTTGTGTACGAAACAATCGATGCCTGCATCGCTTTTGTCTATCAAATGGACCGCTGCCACGTCGTCACGATTGAAGGCTTACAACAGGAAAAATGCCTTGCTGATGTTCAGCAAGCAATGGTCGATTGTCACGGAAGCCAATGCGGTTTCTGTACTCCTGGCTTCGTGATGGCGATGCAAGGTTTGGTTGAAGAACATGCTATTCAAAACAACGAGGATGGATTGAACGAAGATCAGCTTCGTCTTGGGCTCTCCGGTAACCTGTGTCGCTGTACGGGGTACTCCCAAATACTTGATGCCGGTTACAAGACGAATGCCACCACGGGCTACAAACTGTCATCGCGATTCGATGCCGAATCTATGCTAAAAGAGTTCAGGAACTTACCAACCGGTCCGGTTCACCTGAATGCCGATGGTTTCGGCACCGAGATTTATCTTCCCACCACACTGGAAGAACTAACGACTCGCCTTGCCGAGCATCCGACCGCGACGATCGTAAGCGGTGCAACCGACCTTGGGGTGCAGCACAACCATGGTCGATTCATCCCTAAAGATGTTGTTACGACTCGTGGTATTGAAGAACTCAATCAATTGAAGAAAGTCAACAACGAACTAATCGTTGGAGCGGCGGTCCCTTGGACTCGCCTTGAAAAATTTATCGAGCAACAACTTCCTGAATTCCATGCCATTTTGATTCGTTTCGGAAGCCCCCAGGTGCGGCATGCAGGTACGATGGGGGGGAACATGGCCAACGCTTCGCCAATTGCCGACTCCCTACCCTGGCTCTATGCCGCCGGAGCAACACTCGAGTTAGCGAGTAACGATGGTTTGCGGACTGTACCAATCGAAGCATTTTATCAAGGCTATAAACAAATTGATTTGAAGCCAAACGAAGTAATCGCTACGATTCGAATTCCGATTGCACAAGCAAGCGACACACTCAAGCTTTATAAGCTTTCAAAGCGGCGTGATATGGATATCAGCACCGTGACGGCAGCCTTTTGGTTCACGATTAAAGACGATTTAATTCAGTCGGCCCGAATTGCCTTAGGAGGAGTCGGACCAACAATCATTCGTGCGAAGCAAGCAGAGGCGAATCTTGTCGGCAAACCTTTTGATTTAGCTCAAATGAAATCGGCTGGACTTATTGCCCGAAATGAAATTACCCCCCTTTCCGATGTCCGAGGGAGTGCCGAATATCGTTTGCAAGTGATCGAAAATTTGTTTGCGAAATGTTATTTCGACTTCACAACGGAAAACCTTGCTCCGCTCCGAAAGGCAAAAGGATAAGCCATGCCTTCGGTCAACCCAATCAAAAAAACCTCTTAGGGCAGTAACTTGCCTCACGAT
>CAYGQU010000156.1:0-6879 GCA_964352045.1 uncultured Planctomycetaceae bacterium | reverse complement strand
CTTGCCGATTGAAATGATTGTTCGTGTCTATCGATCGTGGAAAGGGGAAATCGAGCAAGCGATTCAAGGAAGTATCCAGCTCCGCAATCCCGAGACGCTGGTGAAGACCTCGATCGAAGTCTTCCCATCGCTCGACGCCCAGATTGATTCGTTCGAATTTGCTAACGAGCAAGTCGATACCGATCAGAATGAAATTACGATTCTCGATGACCTCGTTTCAAGCGATGGGCGGATTGAAGTGATTGTCCAATGCCTCGACCGTGGTCAGTACTTTGGCTTTGCCCAAGCCGACTGCTTTATCCGACTTCCCGAAGGTTCGCCCCTCTGGAACTTCATCAAAGGTTATTTGAGCATTTGGATGCAAATGGTCATCGTTATCGCCATTGCGGTCACAGCAAGTACCTTCTTGAGCGGGCCGATTGCGATGATCTTTACGGTCTCCTTCATTTTGCTTGGGTTCTTCCGTGATTTTTTTGTCGAGGTTGCGATCGGCAAGTCGTACGGTGGTGGACCGCTTGAATCGTTCGTGCGACTCATTACGCAGATGAATCAGATGTCTCCTTTCGATCCTAGCGCTTCGGTCAATGTCATGAAAGGGATCGATGGCGCCTTGATGACCATGATGCGAGCTGTTTCATATATCCTTCCCGACTTCAGTTCCTTTATTGGACGGGTGGATTATGTTGCCAATGGCTTCTCAATTCCAGGAGATGCTATCGGACGCGATTTTACCATCTGTTTAGCCTATGTCTTGGGGCTCGCCATTGCAGGATACTTCTCTATGCGATCACGCGAGGTGGCTCGATGAACGAACGCAAAAGCTTTTATCGCAAAGTGGCCTATGGTCTGGCGATTGCCGTTTTGTTATTCCCTCTTTCACTATTGAGTTCGCCCGCTACGCTCGATTCTCCTGGCGGAAAACTTGCGCAGCTTCGTACCGAATATCGTTTAAGCCAAGCGGATCTAGGCGAAATCGACCCAGCCAGTGAAACGATCAAACTCGCAACTCTTGGACTAAGGGGCGTTGCAGTTAACCTATTATGGAACCAAGCAAACCACTTCAAGAAAGTCGAAGACTGGACAAGCCTAACCGCCACACTCGAGCAGTTGGCGAAGCTACAGCCAAACTTTATCACCTTCTGGAAATACCAATCGTGGAACCTGAGCTACAACGTGTCGGTTGAATTCGACGACTACCATGATCGCTACTATTGGGTTCGCCGTGGGATTCAATTCTTACAACAAGGCAACCGATATAACCGAGACAATCCTGATTTGCTTTGGGAACTTGGCTGGGTCAATGGCCAGAAAGTGGGCCGATCAGATGAAAAGATTCAGTATCGACGACTCTATAAAGCAGATGATGAACTTCATCCCACCGACCGAACACCCGAACAGCGCGACAATTGGCTTGTTGCTAAGCAGTATTATTTAGAGTCGATTGCAGCGGTGGATGAAAAAGGCAAAAGTCTTGGCAAGAAGAGCCCAGCGATTTATTACTCAAGTGCTCCGAAGGCACAAATGAACTATGCCGAAGCGATTGAAGAAGAAGGACTCTTCGACAAGGCCATTGCTGCCTGGAAACGGGCAGGCGATGAATGGCGTGACTACGGCAATATTGTTATCGAGCACTCGACCGGCGTCCCGCTACGATTCAACGACCTAGACGATCTTGAAGTGCAGATTGAGGAGAAAGAACAAGAGCTGAAGAGCCTCTTAGAGGGCGTCGAAGAGAAAGCTATTGCCGATGCAAGAGCTTCGCTTTCTGAAGAACAAATTGAAGCTTACGAAATGTCAGCCAGCGAACGTTCGGACGAACAAGTCGATATGTATTACGAAGCAAAGCAAGCTTTGGAGATAACACCCGACAAGCTTGCTGCGATTATCATGAAAGAATCTCCTGATAATCAACGTGTTGCTGCCACAATTTCGGCAGAACTTAGCAGCCTTAATCTTAAAAAACGTTTTACCGAATCGTACCGCGAAACAACGAATTTTGACTATTGGAAACTTCGCTGTGAGTTTGAACAGGATCCCAACGCAGTCAAAGCACGCGAACTCATGTATCGTGCAAATCTTGCTTTCCAAGATAATGCCGATCCGCTAAAAGCGAAGGAGCTTTACGAAGATGGTTTCGCGCGTTGGGCTAAAGTCTTTGAAAAATTCCCCGACCTAAAGAGTACGGACGGTACGACAGGCGATGACGTTATGGTCTTTGTATACGACTACGTTAAAGTCCTAGAACAACTCGACGAGAGCATCGCGGATGATTTTCCTCTTTGGTTCTTGATTGAAAACTTCGATAGCGAAGATGTCTTCCGCCTTGTGCGTGCCAAGCGTGAAAAAGAACGACTGGATACCGAAGCCGGTAAGCAAGCGACGAGTGATTCCGATGACGTAGAAGCTGCTAACAGTGCTCCTAACGACAGTGCTCCTAACGACAGTGCTCCTCCGAAAGACGGCGATTCTAATGATGGTAACGCCGAGCTAGAGGACGAATAATTGTCTGCTAGCATGCTGCGGTAGAGACCCGCAGTTGGGTAATCAATGCGGCTTGGATTTTAGTCATTCCACGCGATTTACCCATCCTCGCACATAAATGCTAGCGAAACGGCTAGTATCTTGCTTTGGTCTTCATCTGGGCAAGGTTTGACTTTTGCCAAATCGAAGACTCGTCGATAGGGAAGAAGAGCGAATCTCTGTACTTCGACCCCAGGCTAGGCGCGTCCCATGCTCAAGTTAGTCAACACACGCACCGCAATGAGCGGAAACGAGCTATCAATCAATTCAGCTACGGGCAACCGCCTCATAGGGCGCAGCCTGTCTTTCCTGTTGCTAGCATTCTTCTTGGCTTCAGCAGGCGCCGCCACGGCAAACCAGCTCCGCATGACAATTCGGCTCGAGCACGATGATTACGAAGGGGCCGAGCCACGCGATGCGGTCGCAACGGCCGTTGCCGTCTCAAATGATGGTAAACAAATAGCAGCTGCTGGCGATGACCATCGGCTTCGTATTTGGAATAGCGCCACGGGCGAACCGCTTGAAAGACTTGATGCTTATCACAACGATTGGATACGTGGTATTCAGTTTTCACCAAAGGATGATCTCATTGCTTCCGTTGGAGCCGATCGTCAGCTTCGCATGCATTCTTTGGTCAAGCCACTTAGCGAATCTTACGCTCTGCTGAACCAAGAGACAAAGCTTGTACCAGCCGAAAATTGTTCGTTGTATAGCGTTGCCTTCCATCCAACCGAACCGTTAATAGCAACAGCCGGATTCAGTGATAAGTTAACAATCTATAACCGAGAGACGGGCAAAGTATCGCAAACCTTATCTTGTCCCTGCACAGAGATTCGGTCGGTTTGTTTCTCAAAAGATGGCCGCTGGCTATCGGCAGCGGGGCGTAACGGCACGGTCGGGCTTTGGGACGAATTGAGTGAATCATCTCATAAAGATTTGCCATCCGATGGCCGCCGCGTGCGTGCGCTGGCCTTCTCGCCCGATAGCAAGCAACTTGCTGCTGCCGGAGATGGTCCTGCTGTGCGAGTTTGGCAATTCGATAAAACCATCACATCGCTTCAATCGGGAGCAGCTCTTGCAGGCGCGTTTAATCCGATAGCTCAAGAAATTCTGACACGGCCTGGTAAGAATCACTCGATAACTTTTGTTGATGATGAGACGTTGGCCGTTGGTGGTACGACGGGTGAGATTCTACTTTGGAACGTCTTAACACGCTCGCTCGATGAATCTTTGCATGGTCATACTGGCACCGTTGCTGCGATAGCCAGCTCAAACGATGGCAAGATATTGATATCGGGTTCGTTCGATGCGACCGTCCGCATTTGGGACTTGGAACCTGAGAATCGCGTTGCTGCAAAACCTGCCACCGCAGAAAAACACTAAAACGTTATAAAATTAGAATTGAAATTTACTACCATTTGCCAGCGGCAAGGATGCTATTGGCATAATACCTAACAATCGCTCGTCGCGGTTTTCAAGGAGGAAACCCGTGAAGCTCTTCAACAAACTATTCGCCGGTAAGTCACGTTCAGCCATTAAGCCTACGGCAGTGACGAAGCTACGCAAACCACGAACGACGCGTTTCGAGCAATTCGAGGAGCGCCGTCTGCTTGCTGCCGACGTGATGCTAGGTGGCGTCTACTTCGAAGAAGCGACAGGCGATGACTCGGAAGCTGACATTCTACAAGTCTCGTTCGTTGGAGGTGCTGAGGGGACGACGCTCGATCGGCTCGTTATCAGCGGCGACAAACTTGGTGATGGTTTAACAATAGGTGACGTCTTTTTCGATACCGAACTTGGTGGTGCTGGTTCGTTCGAAGCGGTCGGATACAACTTGCTTGAAAACGACGGTTTCCTCATCACGGGCGTCGAAGTACTAGACGGTGGGACCCAAATCGCGTTCACTTTCAGCGGTTTCGATGCGGGAGAAAAGCTAGTCTTCTCCGTCGATGTCGATGAATTTCAAACAATAAGCCCTCTCGATGGATCACCCTCCTATAACGCACTCGTTGAAGGAGCGGAGTTTGAATTTAGTTCGATTGTAGGTGAATTCTCCGCTCCTGGTTACGTTGACCTTACCCTATCTGGTTATTACTTCGACTACTTCAACGACGAACGGGAAGCTGCCGAGAATACGACAGGCCTTAAGTTCAATAATCTTCCCGACGACCGTTACGAAGTAAGTGATGATAAATCGGACCGGACCGCAGGTGCCGTTGCATACGAAAAGCAGCTTGAGTTGGCTAGTCTTTCGGGACACGTTTATCACGACCTGAGCGACGATGGAGTTTTTGATTCTATTGAATCACCAATCGCCAACGTTACGGTCGAGCTACTCGACTCCTCCGGCAACGGAACCGGCATCATAACCACCACCGACGACAACGGTTACTACGAATTCCGCAACCTCGAAGCGGGCCTATGGGGCGCTAAAGAAACACAACCAAGCGAATATTTCGATGGCAAGGATACGATCGGATCTAATTTTGGCACCGTCGGCAACGACATTTTCACTGGGGTTGAACTACAATACGGCGATCACGCGACGGATTACAACTTCGGTGAAATCTTAGTGGGCAGCATTGCCGGCCGTGTTCATGCTGATACCGATGGCGATTGTGATTTTGACAATCCCGAGATCTTGCTTTCAGACGTCGTTATCGAATTACTCGATGCCAATGGAGTGGTAATTGATACCACCACGACTAACGAAAAAGGGGAATATCAATTCGACAATCTCGCTCCTGGAGTTTATGGAGTTCGAGAACAACAACCGGCAAATTACTATGATGGTGGCGAACGTGTTGGTACAGCAGGAGGAACCCTTGCAGATGACTTAATCACAGACATCGAATTAACGCAAGGTAATTGGGAGGGTATCAATTACGACTTCTGCGAGCATGTCGGCGCGACGTTGTCTGGCTACGTTTATCATGACCAGAGTGATGATGGCATTTTTGATTCGACCGAATCACCTATCGGCGGTGTCACGGTTGAACTTCTGAATGCCGAGGGGCAAGGTACTGGCATCACAACAAACACCAACTCCGATGGCTATTATGAATTCACTAACCTAGCGGCAGGAACTTGGGGGGTTCAAGAAACCCAACCCACAGCCTTCTTTGATGGCAAAGATACCGCGGGATCGAACGGCGGAACAGCCGGTAATGATATCATCACCGGCGCTGTACTCGAATTTGGTGACCACGCCACCAACTACAACTTTGGAGAGTTACTCGCCGGTAGCATCGCCGGCCGCGTGCATGCTGACACCGATGGGGATTGCGATTTCGATGATCCCGATATTCTGCTCGAAGGCGTCTTGATCGAGTTGCTCGATGCCAACGGCAACGTGCTCGAACAAACTTACACACTTGCCGATGGAACTTATCGTTTTGATGGCTTGCGACCCGGTGAATACCAAGTTCGTGAACAACAGCCCGAAGGTTATTTCGATGGAAATGAACGAGTCGGTTCAGCGGGTGGTGAACTGTCGGACGATTTGATCCGTGCGATTGCAATAGGCTCGGCAGAAGATGCAGTGAACTACGATTTTTGCGAACATGTTGGTGCGACTTTGTCGGGATATGTCTATCACGACCAGAGCAACGATGGCATCCGAGACCCGAACGAAGATCCAATAGCTGGCGTAACGCTTAAGCTTTTGGATGGCGTAGGCAACGACACTGGTGTTCGAGCTGTTACTAATGCTGAGGGACATTACACCTTCAGCAACTTGGCTGCTGGCACTTACTGTGTGATGGAAATTCATCCTGACAACTGGATCGACGGAATTGATACCGAAGGTTCATTGGGAGGAGTGCCCGATAATCCGGGCGACATGATCTGCGAAATAACACTCGACTTTGGTGATGACGCCGTTGAATACAACTTCGGCGAACTTCTTCCAGGCAGCATTGCAGGACGAGTGCATGCTGACTCCGATGGAGATTGTGATTTCGATGATCCCGACATTCTGATCGAAGGTGTCTTGATCGAGTTGCTCGACTCGTCTGGAAATATCTTACAGCAAACCTATACGGCAGCGGACGGAACCTATCGCTTCGATGGCCTAGCACCTGGAGAATACCAAGTTCGCGAACAACAGCCCACGGGCTATTTCGATGGTAGTGAGCGCATCGGCTCAGCTGGCGGCGATGTTGCCAACGATTGGCTCAGTTCGATCGACATTGGCTCAGGCGAGAATGCGGTCAACTATGATTTCTGTGAAACTATTCCGGCGATGCTTGCTGGTTATGTCTTTATTGACGGCGCGCCCATCATAACGAATGAACCGCTGCCGGAAGACCTTTCAGGTATTCGTGATGGTCTTCGCACGGCGGACGATACGCCACTGGC